>JAJPZD010000252.1 GCA_021204605.1 Prevotella sp. | reverse complement strand
AAAGCGGATTGGATGTGTTCGGTATCTGTTATGAATACCTTATAAAGATGTATGCGCTAAATTCCGGTACAAAGGGTGGAGAATTTTACACACCCAGTGAGGTCAGCTACCTGTTAGCAAAAATTGCGGTAGCGGAGCGGACAAGTATAAATAAGGTTTATGACCCGGCATGCGGCTCAGGCTCGCTGTTGCTAAATTTCAACAAAGTATTGGATGCAAGAAATATAAATGAGGGATTTTTCGGTCAGGAGATAAATGTAAAAACTTACAACCTCTGTCGCATGAATATGTTCTTGCATGACGTTAATTACGACCATTTTGATATTCAGAATGGAGATACTTTGAAAGATCCTAAGCATGAATCAGAAGAACCGTTTGATGCGATTGTTTCCAATCCGCCATACAGCGTGCCGTGGGATGGGGATAGCGATATAACACTTATAAATGATCCTCGTTTCTCTCCAGCTGGAGTGCTTGCACCAAGATCGAGAGCAGATTTTGCTTTCACAATGCATATACTCTCATGGCTTTCAACGGAAGGTACTGCGGCAATTGTGGAATTTCCCGGCGTGCTTTATCGTGGCGGGGCGGAACAAAAAATACGTAAATATCTTGTAACGAATAATTTCGTTGATACTGTAATACAACTTGCACCAAATATGTTTTTCGGCGCAAGTATCGCTACATGTATCATTGTTTTGAAAAAGAACAAGAAAGACAACCGTATATGTTTCATCGAAGCCTCCAAAGAGTTTGTGCATGAGGGAAATAAAAATAAATTATCACCTGAAAACATTAATCGTATTTACAAAACTCATTGGAATAAAAGTGAAGTGGAGCATTTCTCCCATGTGGTTACTATCGGTGATGTGGAGGAACATGATTTTAATCTTAGCGTTTCAACATACGTTGAGCCAGAGGATACTCGTGAAATCATAGATATTAGTGAACTTAATGAGAGGATAGCACAAATCGTAAATCGAGAGAATGAATTACGTTCAGAACTTGACAAAATAATTTTGGAATTAGAAACGGAGTTGGCATGAGCAAGTTGGCGGAACTTATAGAGAAACTTTGTCCTAATGGGGTAGAGTATAAACAATTGTATTGTGTATGTATTATTTCTAAAGGTGTACAATTCAATAAAGAAAATATGAATCAGAATGGTTCATATCCTGTAATAAATGGTGGTATTACTGCTTCTGGATTTATTGAACAATATAATCAAGATGAAGATACTATAACTATTTCACAAGGAGGTGCATCTGCAGGTTACGTGAATTGGCAAAATCGCAAGTTTTGGGCAGGTGCACATTGTTATGTAATTAAGCCTCTTGATTTTGTAAACAATAGATATTTATATCATTTTATAAAATCACAAGAAATTAACTTAATGAATAGCCAATATGGGGCAGGAATACCAGCTCTATCAAGAGCATCTTTGGAGAAAATCTTTATTCCTATACCTCCAATAGAAGTTCAAAATGAAATAGCAAGCATTTTGGACAAGGTTACTACGTTGGAAGATGAATTAAAAAATGAGTTGGAATGTCGTAAGAAGCAATACGAATATTATAGAGATAAGTTGCTGTCATTTGACAATATAGGTATAGGGGGGGGGGAATGAAAAGTTAGAAAATCTTGGTATTTTTTATGCAGGAATGAACGGTAAGACCAAAAATGATTTTCATAATGGCAATGCTAAATATATAACGTATATGAATGTATATTCAAATTTATCAGTTAACCTTTTAACAGATACTTTTGTAAAAGTATCAGAAAAGGAGTCTCAAAATTGTATTCAATATGGAGATGTGTTGTTTACTACTTCATCCGAAACACCTGATGAGGTAGGAATGTCTTCTGTTGTAACAGAGTATGTACATGAAAAAATATACCTAAATAGTTTTTGCTTTGGATTTAGATTTAATGATATCAGTAAATTTGAACCTCGTTTTCTCAAACATCTATTCAGAAGTAAAACACTAAGAAAGCAAATTAAGCAAACGGCATTTGGTGTTACTCGTTTTAATATATCAAAGAAGAAATTTGCTAAAATAAAAATTCCCATTCCCCCAATAGAAGAACAGCGACGTATTGTGGAAATTCTTGACCGTTTCGAGGTATTGACAACGGACATTTGCAACGGGTTGCCGGCAGAAATCAAGGCAAGGCGGCAGCAATATGAATATTATCGAAACAAGCTATTAACCTTTAAAGAAAAGACAGCATGAACGGATTAAATATTATATCAGAGAATGATGAAAGCACGGTAGTTGCGCACTACGTCAGGGAACGCACTAATGTGAGTGAGGACTATCAGAGCGAGGCGGATTTGGAGAAAGAATTGATTGCCCAGTTGGAGAGGCAGGGGTATGAGTATGCCCAAATCAAGAGTGAAGCGGAACTTATATCCAATCTCCGCACACAGATAGAACACCTTAATAAATATAGTTTCACTGATAGAGAGTGGGAACAGTTCTTCAAGTCAGAGATTACATCAGAGGGCAAGGGGATTGAGGAAAAGACACAAACCATACAGACCGATTATGTGAAAACGCTGACATTGGATGACGGAACAGTAAAAAACATCTATCTTCTGAACAAGAAAGACATACACGCCAATTCCACGCAAGTGATAAACCAGTATGTGCCGGAGGGAGGCGCGAGGGCAAACCGTTATGACGTTACGATACTTGTAAACGGACTGCCTTTGGTGCATATAGAATTAAAGCGCAGGGGAAAGAGCATAAAGGAGGCCTTCAACCAGATAAACCGCTATGGCAGGGAGAGTTTCTGGGCAGACAACGGCCTGTTTGAATATGTGCAGCTTTTCGTTATCAGCAACGGCACTCAGACAAAGTATTACAGCAATACGATACGCGCAGGGCATATCAGGGAACAGAGCAAGACAAGGAAGCCGAAGTTGCGCACCTCCAATTCCTACGAGTTCACAAGTTACTGGGCAGATGGCGACAACAAAATAATCAATGACCTTACAGATTTCACCGCAACATTCTTTTCGAGGCATACGCTGCTAAGCGTGTTGACACGGTACTGCGTGTTTACGGAACAGAAACTGCTGTTGGCGATGCGCCCATACCAGATTGCCGCGACTGAAAAGTTGCTCAACAAGATAGAGATAGCCCATAATGCGAAGTTATACGGCAAAAAAGAGGC
>JAJPZD010000254.1 GCA_021204605.1 Prevotella sp. | reverse complement strand
GAAATGAATAGTTAATTAAACATAAAAACCAAAAAACATTTGTTTAATTTTCTCCCTTAATGAATCAGTATCTTCAATTTTCCTTTTCATCACCTTCACCCAATGTAGGCCACAAGTTTTCGATTAAGCGTGTGCAATCAAACTATTTTGAATTGCCGAGCATGAGAAAAACCACCGAAAGTAACTTATTATGTCCGCTCACCCTTTATGGGGCATTCCCTCACTATGGGGGAACGTTATGGAGTGGTTTCTTAGAACGCTGTTTCCAGCACCTTCATGTTTTCCTTGGCAATTTCAAGTCCTGCATCCGCAGCTTTCCTGAACATCTGGACTGCAGTCTCACTGTCGCCTTTCTGCACTGCAACAACGCCTTTGGCGTTCCACGCCTCCGCCGTATCTCCCGCCTTTTCAAGGTATTTCTCTGCCGCCTCAATGTTGCCATGCTCTATCTCCGTGCATGCCGCATTCAAATTAGCCGTCGGGTCATCCGGAAAATTGTGCACCGCCGTTATGAACACGTCCATGAACTCCTTCGATCCGGTCTCGTATGTCTGCGCAACCATATACAGCTCCTCCAACGACAACTTCCTCGGATCGCTCTTGTACATTTCCTTCGCCTCTTCCAACGTGAACGCCCGTATCGTGTAGTTCACCGTGTAGTCGGAGCGGCGCAGACCAGGGTAGAACTCCTTCAGCATGTATGCGTAGTCATCCGGGTATGTGCTCTTTATCTTCCACTCCTTCGCATCGGGGGTGTATGTCGTCTCGTCGTCTATCAGTGCGAGGATGGCTTCCTTGTTCGCAAGGCTGCTCTCTGCAACGCACTTGCGCAGCCCCTCCCAGTTCTCCGCCACTGACGACACAGTGAACTGTGCGTTGTCCAAGTTCACAAGCTGTTTCACATAGTTAGACAGTGTCTGCGCACGGGTGGCTGCCAAATATTCGTTATGTTCGTATGGGGACTCAGGCGATGCGTAGCCGCAGATGTCAACGGCGTTGACCGTTACGTTCTGGTCCTTCTTAACCTCCATTATCGTCCCGATTATCTTTTGAAGCTCCTCTGGGTTGCGGCGGTAGTCGGGATATATCGTCGTCTTGTCAACAGGGAAGTCGATGTAAGCACTCCCTTTAAGGTCGTAGGTCTTCGGCCTCGCCTCCGGGCGTATGTATGCCACCCTCGCCGTGCGCACACGCCATATTGATGCAATGTCGCTGCCCGACAACGTGCCGCAGTCACAGCCGCACAGATCCTCGCCTATCACCACGTCAGAGTTCCACATCCATGCTTCGTAGGGCAGCATCGCTGTATATTGCACCGTCTGGGCAGTGCCGTTCCTGCGGCGCACTACTGTGGCATCAAGGTCATACTTCTTGTGCCCCTTGCGCTCGTACTCTATATACTGCCGCCTGCCGTTAATCACTATCTGCGGCATGTCACGCTCCTCGCTGACACCCTTCACGGCAGGTGTCAGAATTATGCGGTCGCTTGACTTCATCCTCACTCCGTCCAATATAATATCCATGCTCAACGTCATGTCGTTGGACGTCACCTCTACCACCTTGTTGGCAACGGTAATGCCCGCACCGATCTCCTGTGTGGCGGTATTCTGGGCTTTCACCACCAACGGTGTCGCTGCCATTGTCAACAGCAATCCTGATATTATGATATTGCGTATTCTCTTGTCCATGTCTCTCTCCCTTTTCAGATTAGAACAGGTATATAAAGCTCAACGCAGCTTTCGTGGGGCCCACATAGTTGGTGTGACCAGACTTGTTCTTCGTGCCGCACACCCCACAATCGTACTTGTCGTACTTGATATAGTCATAGCCAACGCCAACGCTCGCCTCGAAATTCCAATGCTTTGACAGCACCCACTGATACCCCGCCGTAATTCCGCCGCCGGCGAACCAACCCTCATAGCGGTAGTCCTTCAACTGGTCGAGAATGCCCCACGGCAAATGCAGATCCACACTGCCCATATTAAACTGGCCGCCCATAAGGTGAGCGCCGATGAACCAGCCATCAAAAACGCCGCAGAACCAGTAGCGGTACTCCGGCTGCAACACCCAGTGGCGGATGCTCTTGCCCGTGCTCGACTGCCTCCACGGATTCAGTCCATAGAACACCTGCACGGTGCTCTTGCTGCCTATCGACATCTCCGCTCCAATGTTCAGTGTCACGGTTGACCAATATAAGAGGTTTGTCTTAAGTGCTAACTGTTGTGCATGTACACCGTATGATACGATGACTGACAACACTAATGATATGATTACGCGTTTCATCTTCTGATTATTAGCTTCTTTTCCCCATAGGTTTTTTGGGTTTTCTCCTTGTATTCAACGTTTTTCAGGCTGTTCCAGAATTTCTCATGGCTTCTATAAACATCTGAAATGCGCATATTTGTGCACTTATATACACTATACACATATTATTAAACAAAGATACAGTTTATTTACATATACTCCAAATAAATTTAAACGTTAAATTTTATGAGAATTGTTAATAATGCGCATATCTTGCAATATATCAATGATTTACACTAAAAAATAATCATTTTACGTAACAAAAGATTTAAGTATATTTAACTGTAATAAGCTTGCTGGGATAAATAATATACACAAAAAGTGAAAAACTTTCGTTTTCCACTTTTTGTGTATTATAATCTGATATTATTTTACCAAAATCTTCTTTCCGTTAGTGATGAATACACCATTACGTGGGGTGCTTACACGCTGACCGTTTAAGTTGTAGAACTTGTTGTCTCCGCTTACAGCATCCATAATCACGTTGCTGATACCCATGCTGCCGTCAACCTCGTATGTAAGTGTAATTTCTTCGCTGCTGGTACTTGTTGTTCCATATACGAATGATGCCTCCGGGAATAATACCTTGTACTTTCCTGCTTCTACGATTGCAGGATCAATATAAACCTGAGTGCTTAGAGGTATCTCATCCCAATAGCCCTCATCTTCAGGTGTCAAATTGTATTGATCCTCAGCATCAATTGTAACTTCAACTTCTGTTTCTGTTCCGTCTTCAGCTACCTCATAAACCGTAACAGCCTGCCAGTTGTAGCTGATACCCTTATCACATGTTACTGTGATTGTATCCAACTTCGCAATGGTTGAACGTAAGCATGCGGTGAAATGCGTATTTTTAGGAAGTTAATAATGAAGTAACTTTGC
>JAJPZD010000218.1 GCA_021204605.1 Prevotella sp. | reverse complement strand
ATTACATTCGGCTTCAGCCGCATCGAATTCTTAATTCTTAATTCTTAATTCTTAATTCTTAACTCTTAACTCTTAACTTGCGCAGCATCATTTTTCATTTTTCATTTAGAATACACTCGGACCTTAGTCCGCAACGCTCTCTTCATAGGAACATAGTCATATAAACGGGGAGGTAGAGGATATCCCCGTTTTTCTGCAAGTCTTTTGTGTAAACGAGATACTTGTTTTTGATACGGGAGGAGAATTTCCGGCAGAAGGCATCCAACGAGGCATGGGTCTTATATCCCGATGATTTCACTTCAATAGGACTGACCTTGTGTCCATCAGCGATGAGAAAGTCAATTTCATAATTGTGCTTGCCGTTTTCTGTCGGGAAAGTATAATAATAAAGCTCATGCCCGGTGGATGTGAGAACCTGTGCCACCAAATTCTCATATACATAACCAAGGTCGGCACTCAACTTGTCGCTTAGCAATTTCGCATAAATGATATTGTCGGTTGCCTCCTTATCCCAGAATGTCAACGTGACAAACAACCCTGTGTCTCCGACAAACATCTTGAAACGCTGCGTGTCTTGGTGTAGAGCCATGCCCGCACTTGGGTCATTGGCATGATAAGCCATGTTAACCACCATCGACTCTCTCATCTCCGTGATGGTTTCCAGCAGTTTTGCAGAGCGTGTTTTCCCTGTGGCACTCCAAGCAAGATAGCGGCTTGAATTGCGGTTGAGCTCCGCCGGTATCTGGTGGAACAGCCTCGATGCATTGCCTGTAGGGTCTATGCGATTGAAGTCATTCTCATACAGACTGATTATATTGCGTTTCGTTTTGTCAACACTTTGCAAGTTGTTGGTCCTCAAATACGTAGAGACAGCCTGCGGCATGCCGCCGACCAACATATACAAACGGAAGTAACGCATAAGATGACGGTGCACGGCATCACCCAATACCATTCTTTGCTCAAAACTTTTTGCAAGCAAGGGAACAGTTACAGCATCACCCATTGCCCATTTGAACTCTTCGTAATCCATCGGGTACATACATATCTCCACCTCCTCGCTCGGAATCAGAATATCCTTGATATTCTTGCGTATTGAAATCAAAGAGCCCGTTTCGATATAATCATATCTATGGTCTTTAACCAAATATTTTATCGCCTGCCTCGCCTTGGGCGCCAACTGTACCTCGTCGAAGATTATCACCGACTTGCGCTCTTTCAGCTCCACATTGTAAATCATCTGTAAACGCATGAATATGTAATCCAAGTTGGATAAATCATTGAACAATGCCCTGACCTCATCAGAACAAGCGGCAAAATCTATCACGATATGCCTCTCATATTCTTTTTTAGCAAACTCACCAGCAATAGTTGACTTACCCACACGACGTGCCCCCTTTATCAAGACGGCGGTGGAGCCATCGTCCTCACGTTTCCAACGTAAGAGACGCTCGTAAATCTTCCTTTTGAATATCATCCGTTATATCATTGATTATCAAGTGCAAAAATAATCATTTTGCACGATTCTCAAAATTTATTTCGCCAAAATATGCACGATTCTCAAAATTTATTTCGCTGAAAACGACACGATTCTCAAAATGTTTCGGAAAATACGCTTAATCGGAACACTTATGATTTGAGTGAAAACAGCTTCTTTGAATACGATATTTCTGCAATGGGGTTTTGCCATGATTGGAGAGAAGAAAAATAGAGTTTGGCCCAGACTTTTCTTTTATAGGTAACTCTAGTTTCTGTGATAAAGATTTTTGGTTGCATTTTGCAGATGCAAGCCAATTTTCACCCTCGTTCATCCAATATAGGGACACACACCCAATGTAGGAAAATGGGATGTGTATGCACAATTAACAGTTCCTCCCTTTAAATAATTTTATGAAAATTTGTGAATGGGGGGGGGTAATTTTTAAGACTTGGGGCTCGATAGATTAAATAAACAAAATGTAATACGTTTTTTATCAATATGTTAAGCGTTTTTTCTTACTTTTGCAACAGATATATTTGAGAAATTTCTATTAACTTATTATTAACCTATAAAACGTTAAAAAATGAAAAGATTATTACTGAAAGGAGGATTGCTTTGCCTCTTGTCTTTCGCCACCTGCTTGGCGTGGGCGCAAGACACAGATGCGGACAATCTGACAGCAACGTGGGATTGGCAAAACGACAGTCCTACGGGTATCAGGGAAGTTACGGATTTCCAGAGTACCTCTACTCAAACGGGAACAGTAGCCTCTACTATCGATGGCATTTATATGTATGTTGATGCAACAACGAGCGGAGCGAAATTGACAGGAAGAACAGTTTACAAGACTACAACTGACGATGAAGGTAATACAGTTGATACTGAGGAAGTCAATTATTGTGATGCGCAATTCAATAGTGGGACGAAAATTCAAGTTCCTGTAGGATCAACTTCTGATGTAGTTACTGTTGTAGGTCGTAGTAATAATAATTATTCTGTTGGAGGAACGGCAGCAACAGATTATACAACGACATACAATCCTTCAAGTACCGATGTTGGAAACGGTTATGTAGAGATAGTTGCTACTAGTGGCAGTTACCTTAACAGTGTGTCTGTAACATACACAAGTGAAGACGAGATTAACAGTCTTAAGGACACGAGCGTAACGGTGACATGGGATTGGGTGAATACTATTAGAGATACTAACATTAATGGCAGTACAGGTTATGTAACAGGTTCTGTCGGTATTGATGATTACTCAGGTGATGATGTTAAGATATACGTAGATGCCTCTAATGGTAAATTAGACAGTCAAAACAGAACTAGTGATGCTCAGTTCAATAGCGGTACGATTATTCATATTCCTGTTGTATCAACCAATGATCTTGTAACTATTAACAATTATGATGCTAATTACGCAGTTGATGGAACAAGTGCAACTGCTGCCACAACAGAATACTCTCCTTGTGACAGTGATATTGTAAACGGCTTTGTTGTTTTGGAAGCTACTGCTGCTACATATCTTAACAGCATAAATGTAGTATTTGCAAATGAGGACGAGCTTTCAAACATCATGGAAGATATCGTAACCTTCAAAAACGTAAGTGAGGAAAATGGTAACGGCAACGAAGGTGACGGAAGTGAAACAACGGGCGTTACCAAAGAGGTGGCACTCTACACCACAGACTTTACGGAGTGGAGTGAGATTGACAGGAAAG
>JAJPZD010000193.1 GCA_021204605.1 Prevotella sp. | reverse complement strand
AAGACAATGTGATAACCGACCTTGTAACGGGAAGGTCTGTGCCGCTCTCTGATGTATATACGCTCGACAACTGTAAAGCGTTCCGTTATGTGCTTGTCGAAACAAAAGGGTGCTCCGTCGGGAATGTCTCTATGGATTATGAGTACATGCCTGAACAACAGAAAGGCTCTTTCCGTTGCAATGACGAGGAAATCAACAGCATCTGGGATATCGCTGCTTACACCATGCAACTCACAGCACGTGAGTTTTTTATCGATGGCATAAAGCGCGACCGCTGGGTGTGGAGCGGGGATGCCTCGCAGAGTTATCTTATGAACTATTATCTGTTCAACGACAACGATATGGTGAAGCGTACTACCTGGTTGCTTGGCGGAAAACTGCCTATCACAAGTCATATAAATACCATAATGGATTACACGTTCTTCTGGCTTAACTCCATCTATGACTATTATATTTACAGTGGCGACAGGCTTTTTCTGCAACAGATTTATCCGATGATGCAAAGTTATATTGACTTTGTTCTCAACCGTACGGACAAAGACGGTATGGTGGAGGGAATGGCTGGCGACTGGGTGTTCATCGACTGGGCTGATAAGCCTATGGATAAACACGGTCAACTTGCTTTCGAGCAGTTGCTTTTTACAAGGGCGTTGCAGTCGGTCGCTGCCGTGGCGGAAATTGTCGGAAACTCGGAAGACTGTGAGTATTATACGCAGTTGGCGGAGAATTTGCTGTCCAAACTGCTGCCTTATTTCTGGAATGACGGCAAAAGGGCATTGATACATAGTCGTATTAACCGTAAACAGCTTGATAATGTGTTCCGCTATCCTAATATCTTTGCTGTCTTGTTCGGCTTTTTAAGCAGCGAACAGCAGGATATGGTGAAGGACTCCGTAATCCTCAACGATGATGTCCTGAAAATCACCACGCCTTATATGCGCTTTTACGAATTAGAGTCTATGTGCATCCTCGGTGAGCATTGCCGGGTGCTGCACGAGATAAAGGATTACTGGGGCGGTATGCTGAAAGAAGGCGCTACCTCTTTCTGGGAGAAATACAACCCTGACGAAACCGGCGCTGCGAAATATGCCATGTATGGCCGCCCTTACGGAAAAAGCCTCTGCCATGCCTGGGGCGCAAGTCCTGTTTACCTGCTTGGCAAATATTTCCTCGGTGTGAAACCCACCAAACCGGGCTATGAGGAGTATGTTGTCTCTCCTGCTCTCGGCGGTCTCGACTGGTTCGAGGGTTCGGTGCCTACGCCTTTCGGCTCTGTCTATGTGAAGATGAATAAGGATTCGGTAACGGTAAAAAGCGACGGTGGCAACGGCACTCTTGTGTTGGACAGCGGAACTCGCACCATCGATATCCCCATTGGCAAGGAAATAACGGTTTTACTATGAGAAAGATGTTTTGTGTTTTATTATTAAGTATCTTTGCTGTTCTTGCGGTTTGTGCCAAGACTGCGATGAAAGTTACCTATGATGCTTCCATTCCGCAGGTGCAGTATGCGGCATCTCTTATTGCCAATGATAATCTCTTGCAGCAGGAAAGCTACAAGATTGTTATCAAAGTGGCAAAGTCATCCGAATCATCATCGTTACCGCAAGAGGGGTTTTCCATTATCCATAAGGGTAAGAAGATAACAATAATTGGTAATGACACGTCAGGGGTGATCTACGGTACTAACAGGCTGTTGGAGTTTTATCACCAGAACGGCTCGCTTGAAAATCTAACATCTATCACGGATGCACCGGAAATGAAACTTAGGGGTGCATGTGTCGGCTTGCAGAAAACGGAATTTCTGCCAGGTCACAAGGTTTATGAATATCCATACACACCAGAGAACTTCCCATGGTTTTATGACAAGGCTCTGTGGATTGAGTATCTTGATATGCTTGCTTCGGATAATATGAACGCTCTCTATCTCTGGAACGGTCATCCTTTTGCCTCGCTCGTGAAACTTGATGATTATCCCTTTGCGGCGGAGGTGGATGATGCTACAATGGAGAAAAACCAGGAGATGTTCTCCTTCCTCACCAACGAGGCTGCCAAACGGGGCATCCGGGTGTTCCAGATGTTCTATAATATCATTGTCTCAAAACCTTTCGCCGACCACTATGGTATTCTCACGCAGGACAGAAACCGCCCGATCACGCCGCTTATCAGTGATTATACAAGGAAAAGCATCGCGGCGTTTATTCAGAAATATCCTAATGTGGGCTTCCTCGTCTGCCTCGGTGAGGCGATGGCTACTATCGAAGATGATGTGCAATGGATGACCGGCACTATAATTCCAGGCATCAGGGACGGTCTCGCGGCTTCGGGGCGCACTGATGAGCCGCCTATCATCCTTCGCTCTCACGACACCGACGGCCCTTTGGTGCTCAGCAAGGCGTTGCCGTTGTACAAGAATATCTATACGATGACAAAATACACCGGGGAGTCGCTCACCACTTACGAACCGGGCGGACCGTGGGCAGAGACGCAACGCAAACTTAGCAGTGTCGCTCCACTCCATATCAGTAATGTGCATATCCTCGCCAACCTCGAACCGTGGCGGTGGAGCTCACCGGCTTTCGTCGAGAAGGCGGTACAGGCTATGCACCGTGTTCATGGGGCTAACGGCCTTCATCTCTATCCGCAGGCAAGCTATTGGGATTGGCCATACGCTGCTGATAAGTTGGCTGACGGTAAGAGGTTGAGGCAGATTGACCGTGACTGGATGTGGTACTCTGCTTGGGGGAGATATGCCTGGAATTGCAATCGTGGCGATGATAGTGATTATTGGATCAAGGTTATTTCTGACTATTTTGGAACGGATTCCATCAGTGCACGTAAAATTCTTGTCGCTTATAATGAGAGTGGGGAGATAGCTCCAAAACTAATTCGTAGGTTCGGCATCACGGAGGGCAACCGTCAGACTCTGCTTCTTGGCATGAAGATTAGCCAACTGGTGAATCCTTATAAATATACGGTCTATCCTGAGTTTTATGCGAGTTGTGGACCTGCCGGTGAGAAGTTGATTGAATATGTCGAGAAGGAGTGGAATGGCGAGCCGCATGCAGGTGAGTTACCTTTGGATATCGTTGATCAATGTGTTGAGCATGGTGATAAGGCAGTGGCTGCTATCTCAGAATTGAATGTCAATGTTACGAAAAACACCGATGAGTTCGCTCGTCTTGTCAACGATATGCACTGTTAC
>JAJPZD010000001.1 GCA_021204605.1 Prevotella sp. | reverse complement strand
TATTTATGAAATTATCAAGTTTATGGAATCTAACTAACTCCCGCTCGAAAACACCATCCTTCTTGAAATAATTTTCAGACTGTTCAATTTCAATTCTCTTTTCAACCCAATTACAATAACATGCTATTTTCAGTACACAACTCTTTCCTGAGCCTTGTGGACCGATAATAACATTTATTCGTTTCAGGTCAATATCAAGTTCTTTCAAAGGACCTACATTGCGTATTATAAGGTGCTTCATCTTAATATCGCTAAATTCTTTATATTGCAAAGATAGGTTGATTTTTCGAAATATCAAAATATTTTATGTTAGTGTCCTATAAAATTATGAAACTTAGAAAGAACATAGAATCAACTAACAGTTGCAACATTACGAAGATATTTGATAATACGTTGAAAATCAATTTTGCTTGCGTGCAGGATCTCTTGAGATAAATGTCATTTCTGAGAACTTTATGACTAATTATGCAAGAAAGCTGAAATTATCTCGATAAAAAAGGGAGATAATTTCAGGGTTTTGATGATTTTGAGGTCTTGTTCACAGCGAGGTGCTTATATATGACCTATTCAACTCTTAACCCCGAATTAATGTCGAGAGCATGGCAGTGAAGATCTTCGTTTGAAATGGCCGAATTTGCAGGCTTCGCCAGAGGTGATAAAAGCAAGTTTTATGGTTTTTCTTTCTTGTCTTCGCCACCTAATTTGAGAATCGACACTACAATGTGGTAGGGATTTTTGAGTTAATGTGGGTAATGCAAGCGATTTTTTACCCACGACCATTGTTGTGGCTATTGGAGGATTTTTTGAATAAATTTTGGGAAGCGCAATGGCAAAAACAGGAAAAGAGGGCATATCATATCTTAACAACGGGTTTTAGCACTTAACTTATTTGGAATTATGAAGCAAATGTGTCTGTAATTCATTTTCGAGCAACTTAATGCGTTCTTGCAGTTGTTCCACAGTAGGGAGCAATTTCTTAATCTCTTCTATTTGGACATCTGAATAGGTTGACACTCCTATAGGAGAGTTAACTCCACGGAACGCATATTGTACTTCTGTACTATTCATATCACTGCAAATAAGAAGTCCGATGGTAGGATTATCGCTGCCTTTTTTCAGTAAATCATCAACAGCACTGACATAGAAATTTATCTTACCTGCAAATTCTGGTTGAAATGCAACGGTTTTCAACTCTATCACTACGTAGCAACGTAAATGTATGTGGTAAAATAATAAATCAATACGACGTGAATGACCCGCAATTACTAATTCCTTTTGTCTTCCGACAAAGGCAAATCCTGTACCTAATTCCAAAAGGAAGCGTGTCATCTGTTCGCACAGAGCATTTTCTAATTGAATTTCCTTATAATCTTGTGGTAATGTAAGGAATCCAAAATCATAGTTCTCCTTTGTCATTTCTTGTGCTAATCCTGCTTGTTGGAAAGGTAAAATCTCGGAAAAATTGCTCAATGCGCCTCCTTGCGTATGATATAAATCTGCCTTCAAATAACGTTGCAATTCATTCCGGCTCCAGCCATGTTCTATTATCTTACACAAATAAAACAGAGCTTCTTCCACTGATTTGCACTTCTTTATAATTTCCACATGATGTCCCCAAGGTACGTATGCAAACTTTTCTGGAAAAGGAATGCCCTCTGTTACATTCGTTTCATGAATTAATATACGTGACGTCTCTTGCTTTATAAAAGTCTGACTATCAATGGTAAGCAATTCTTGAACAGGTTGTTCAAGTTTTTTGGGAATAAAAAAGATACCATCGTTTCATAGCCCATAAATTTGCTGACCCAAATCCTTTTTCCCCTGGATACCTGTTTCGCAAATCGAGGCTCAACTGCTCAACCAATCCTGTACCCCACTTTTCTTCTGCCTTACGAATCACAAGATCACGACCTGTTTGCCAATTCCATAATAGTTTTTCTCCGTTAACCTTGACCATAGTCCTATTACATGCTTTCTCATAGCGATTTCCCAATTCGTCTAACCAAAGCATATATTCTTTATCCAAATTGATATCGTGACTATGAACAACGTATGCCTGTTCTTGATTATTTTTATCCCCATTCATCATTATTGTCTCATAATTTTTTACAGCCATTCTTGCATTTTAAATTTGTTGCTAAATTACTTATTTATTTCAAACAATTCAAATTTCAGTTCAAAAATCATTGTTTTTCATTTCCTGTTTTCGCCACATAATATATGAATCGGCAATACAAGTATCTGTGATGAGGAATTTTTGAATAAATTTTGGGTAAAGCAATGACGAAAACAGGAAAAGTGAGATAATTTCAGGATTTTGACGTTTTTGCGGTCTTGTTCACAGCGAGGTGCTTATATATGACCTTTTCAACTCTTAACCCCGAATTAAAGCCGAGAGCATTACTGTGAATATTTTGCTATTTTCACAAATGTGTCTGCCAAAATATGATCCAAAAATACACTCTACAAGATAATAATAGTGTAGATTAACAAATGAAATATCGACAATAAGAGGTTAAAAAAAATTTCGTAATGTAAATGTATTAGTTGACTCGGTAAAGCAGATATTTCAATCGGGTAATATAATATTTTTGGCAAATATTGCTATTGTTTGCCGATTTTGTTATACTTTTGCATTGAAAAGAACAAAAAAGCAATGACAATAGCAAATCAAATTATAGATATTGCAACGAAACAGAATGGAATATTCACACGAAAGGATATTCTGAATGGACTATGCTGCGATACAAACAAAATTTCAAAAGGTTCTGTTGCGGTTATGTTGGAAAGGATGATGGCGGAAGATAAGATTGTCAGGATAGCACATGGTACATATAAGATTAATAAGAAAATGAATAAGGAGTTCTTCTATAAGCCCAATGATTTTATGCTTTTGCTTAATAGTCATATCAAGCAAAAATTCCCATTCATTGATTATTGCATTTGGCAGTCATCTGTGCTCACTCCAATGATGCAGCATGTCCCTGCAGTAAACATGACTTTGGTTGATGTTGAAAGAGTTGCTATGGAATCTGTTTTCATGGCATTGCAATCAGTTAAATTGAATATGCCCATTTTGTTGAATCCGACAAAAGACGACTGCGACCGATATATCGGCAATAATGAAACAATTATCATCCGACCATTGGTTAAAGAAGCTCCAATAAAGATAATCGATGACTGTCCGACTCCGATGTTGGAGAAGATGCTTGTTGATGCTGTTGCGGATAAGGAATTGCAACACCTTCAAGGAAACGAGCTTTTTACGATATACTCAAATGCCTTTTCCGATTACAGAATAAAACAGACACGCCTTTTAAGATACGCCTCTCGCCGTAATAGAAAAGACAAAGTATTACAAATCCTAAAAGCTATCCAGATATGATACATCCAGACAGCAGAACTTTGAATTGGATAGAACGAGTAGCGAAGGAAAATAAAATTCGAGACATTGCTCTTGTAGAAAAAACTATACATGCTTTCTCATTATTGGAGGCTTTAGTACGTTCTGGTTGTCCATTTCTTTTTAAGGGCGGATCATCGCTTATGTTGCACCTTAATACAGAGAAACGATTGTCAATTGACATTGACATAATCTGCCCGCCAGGAACAAGGATTGAGGATTATCTTGAGAAATATTCAGCAGAGTATGGCTTTTCTGAAGTAAAGTTGATAAATCGGATTTCCCGCACTGATGTTCCAAAACAACACGCCAAATTCTTTTACACTGTGGCTTATACAAAAGGAGAAAGGCAAGATAAGATACTGTTGGATGTGTTGTTTGAGGATGCCCATTACACCAACATTGTGGAGTTGCCTATACAGAGCCGTTTACTTAAAATGGATGGTGAGCCATATTTTGTAAAACTACCAAGTAAAGAGGATTTGTTGGGTGATAAACTAACAGCTTTTGCCCCTCATACAACAGGCATCCCATTTTTCAAAGGAGAGAAAAACTGTTCAATGGAAATCTGCAAGCAATTGTTTGACATAGCATCATTATTCGATATCGTGACGGATATTTCAACAACAGTTGAGACTTTCAGAAAGTTTGCTGCGGTTGAACTACAATATCGTGGTATGCCATCCGAAAATATTCGGGCAGTATTGGATGATATTTATGAGACAGCCTCTTGCATAGTTCTTCGAGGACAAGACAATCCAGACGAGTTCAAGATGCTGCAAGATGGCATAAAAAGAGTAAGAGGATACATCCATAGTGAGATATATACTCTTGAAAGTGCTATTGTAAATGCATCAAAGGCTGCTTATCTGTCGCGTCTTATCAGAAAAGGCATTACAGATGTGAAGCATTATAATCCAGAGGAAATCAGTTTATTGGCAGACTCCGTGATACATTCTCCTTTGTCAACAAAATTGAATAAACTGAAAAAGACAAATATAGAAGCCTTTTTCTATTGGAACGAAATACAAAGTATAATATAGTTCGCTCTCATTCAGAATACTGATAACAAATCCGAATATGTATTATTTTTTAGAAAATTCCACCAATACTTTTGCCATATTTACTCGAAACCTACACCACAACTATTTAATGTGCTTATATGTTGATTTATTGGCGATTGCAGGAGAAGTTTTGTTCACAGTGAGGTGCTTATATATGACCTTTTCAACTCTTAACCCCATATTAAAGCTGAGAGCATGGCAGTGAATATTTTTGTTTGGAAAGGTCGTATTTGCAGACTACGCCAGAAGTGATAAATGATGGTTTTAGGGTCTTTTCTTCGTATCCCACCCACGACTCTCCATGTGTGCCAAAGTGCAACATAATGGCGCAAGTATTTGTCCTTGCAGTCAAGTTTGAGAAGGCTGTCAAAACATTCATCCTGCTTTTCGTGTGTTCCTGATAGGCGTTTTATCACTTTCACTGAGTTATGATATATGTATGTTGGTCTTGTTGAAAGCACCATTTTGTTGTCTATCATGAGACGTGCTAAAAAATACAAGTCTTCGCCAGATTTCACACCCACAGGGAAACGGATTTCCCCCACGGCAGTGCGTCTTATTGCTATTGTACAAATGTTGATAGGGTTGTGTTTGCTTGCCACAGTGTGAAAATAGCTTGAAATTACCCCCCCCTACAAGATTCTTGGTAATCCTTAAAACGCAAATTTTTTATTTTTGGTAAACCGCCTTTAATTAACTTGTAAGACGTGGCATAGACGTTGTAATCAGGATACGTGTCAATAAGGCGTTTAAGAGTTTCAAGGTGTTCTGGCATATATTCATCGTCTGCGTCTAAAAATGTGATGAACTGTCCATTGGCATGCTCCATACCATTGTTGCGAGCCACGGACACTCCGCCATTAGGTTGCCGAATAACTGTTATTCTGTTATCGTCTATTTCTTGGGCAATGGAAGCACTGTTATCTTTGCTCCCATCATCCACTACGATAATTTCAAAATCCTGACAAGTCTGGTTTAGGGCACTATTGATAGTGCGCTTTATTGTATCCGCCATATTGTATAGCGGAATTACGACAGAAAATAAACACTTTGCCATTATTCGTTCCTTTTTTACGCAAAGTTAGACATAAATATCCGTAAAGCATGAAAATATTCATTATTTGTCATGTAATTAGAGAAGTTCACAGAAAAATCGTATTTTTGCACTTGTTAGTTGACAACAAATCCATGGATAATGGAGGACAATCTCAGTTTATAATGAATTTATGACAAACAAGACAATTTCAGTAATTCCTTATGGTGGATTATGCAATCGTATTTGTGCCATGGTATCAGGTATAAATATTGCGAAGGAGATGAATGCAAAATGTGTGATTTATTGGAATAATACACATGATTGTCGCTGCGACTTTTCGGATATGTTTGAATATCCGGATTTGTCAAATGTGTCTGTTGTGGAGAATAAAACATTAACGCATTCTCTATCAAGGAAAAGGAATTTGTATTTCCCTTCCTTTCTTCGGAGATTAAGTTATGATTGTCGCATATTTCATTTTAATTGGGACGGAGGAAAAAGAGATATTTTCAAGCTAATTCCACAGGACAGCAATAAAATATTGCTTCTTTCTTGTTGTCAAATGTTTGATATTAACGGAATTGGGGGGGGTAAAATTTTGAGGCCAAAATATAAATTGCAAACACGCATAGATGATATAACCCGCAGATTTGGAAAACGTATTGTCGGTATCCATATCAGAGGTACTGACCACATTAATTCAAGGACAAATTCCCCATTTAATGCTTTTATAAACCGCATAAACGATGAAATGAAAAAGAATAAAAATACCACTTTTTATGTTGCGACGGATGAAATAGAATATAAGAAGAAACTTATTGAATTGTATGGGGATAAAATCATAGTAAGCCCTGAGATATTAAACAGGAATTCTTTGGTGGGGATGGAGGGCGCCCTTGTGGATTTGTATTGCCTTAGTTCTACAAATTACATTATAGGAAGCTACAAATCTTCATTTTCAAAAATTGCAGCTGCGATAGGTGGTGTTGAGTTGATAATAGCAAGACTTGACTGTTAATTCTATGACAAATTAAAAATGAAAAAAGCGAAAAATCGGATTTTAAATAAAAAGAGGGCAATTATGAAGGTTTAATTCCAATTATTTATTGTTTAAATGGAATTTCACCAAATAATAGATGATTTTGCGGAACGATAATCTAACCAATAAAAATGGGCTCCGTTTAAATAAGAAGAGAAATATATTAAGCAACCTGTAATTATGTTTATGAAGCAGATAGCGAAATTTGTTATATAGTTCATCATATACCTCATCAGATATACTTATTTTATAATATAATAAAAATCTTAGAAGATACCTTAATAATGCCCTATTAGCGTAAGGTTCTTGTAAATTGTTTAATATTTCTGTTAAAATTATTCCCCAATGTTTTGCTGTACGCGCCATACTGTCTGTTGCCATAATGGAATTTTCTCTATTTAGATGGATATAAGTGTATTCATGGATTATTACTATCTTGGATACACACAATGCAACAAAATACATCCATAATTGATCTTCATGTATTAAACCCTCCTTAAAAAACAAATCATTCTTTATGAGAAACTCCTTTTTCAACAACTTATTCCAGGCATTTACATAAAAATCAATTGGCATGGAGAAGAAATGTAACCGCATCCAATATGCTTCTTCCGTATAATCTATATTTTTTAATGTACTTAGGCAATAGGATTTATGGAAGGGGTGGGATTCTGTAATTCCTTGGACAAGCTCAACACCCGGATGTTTTACAACGGCATCAATCATCAACTCAATACACTTTGGAAACAACAAGTCATCGCTATCCAAATAAAATATGTAATCCCCTGTCGCTGCTTTTGTTCCTGTATTCCTTGCGGCAGACAGTCCTCTATTCTTCTCATGATGTAGTGTGATGAAATTGATATTTCCCTGATAAGAAGAAATCAATTTGTTACATATTTCCATACTGTCATCATTTCCACAATCATCAACCAAAATACACTCAATATCTTGATATGTCTGTTCCATTACAGACTTTATGCACGAAGACACATAATCAGCAACATTATAAATAGGGATAATTATTGAGACTTTCATAACATCTTTATATTTGGTTGGTCATTTAACCATAAATTATATACACCAGATATTTTTTTGTAGAAATTATCAAACATTATGACTTCTTTCCCCATTAAAAAAGCAATGATACCACAATGCAATCTTGTAGTGTAGACTCTCTTATAAGAGGATAGGAATTTGATACCGCTTTTTATAATGATATTCTTCAAATAATGCATAAAAATAAAATCATCAATTCCACGATGATTGATTCTGAGAATATTAAAAAAATGGCAGAATATATAATACACTTTCAAGGCATGACATCTGTTGCACAACGAGGGCCAATCCGCCGTTATAGCGTTCAAGGGTATCAACCTGTCTGTTTCATGTTGATTATAGACTTCAAGGTCTGTTCTGCGTACATATAAATCTCCCTTCGTGGAATTCACATTTATATTGAATTTCTTGAGGTACACGCTGATATCCAGACCTAAGACCATATCCGGCAACAGCATTGCCGTTACGTTCTTATAATATTTTTGTATTATATCGTATGACTGTTGGTCACGCAGGCAGATTGTAACGTTTCCCTTATGACCATCAAATATTTCTATATCCTCTTTCAATTTCTCTTGTGACTGGAAAAACACACTTTGGGGTAATTGTACAATTGGATTCATTGGGAAATCTTTCATCACGCAATGTCTGAAAATCTGGTGAGATTCCCATAAATCCCCAAAGTTTCCGCCTCCAATAAACAGAATAGTTATGTTCTCGTCTATCTGAGGTTTTATATATGTTTTGGAACTGGCAGAATAAAGACATTTATACTTCAAATCTTTCAGTAAATCCAATGTTGCTTGCCAAATAAGGACATCCCCTACATTTCCAAAATAGGGCAGGTCTAATAAGATATAATCAGACAGGATAAGTTTACTAAGTGCAGTTGTCAAAGCCTGTCGCGTGTGTAAATTAAACTGCGTCAAGGTATAATTCTCTCTATTAGATGTTCCCTTGCTGGGAACGACCTCACAAAATTACAAAAATACAAATTTATCTCCAAATTTTCCGCCATTTTTTGAGCCTGTCTGCACTGCTGTGCCACCATCAATTATATGTTTTATTTATTTCAGATAAGAAACAGAACTGATAATTGCTTTCAACAGCATATTGACATATTTTCTCGATTCTTCTTTTTATTACCAAGCTGTTGAAAAAACCCTTCAACTGCCATTCATGAGTGAATACCACTAAAATGTCACTATCTTTGTGCCGTCTTGACAAAGCGGATAAGAAATCATCAATATGGCCGTTCTCTATCCTAATATCTGTGGGATATAAATGTATTTTAGCTATTGTATCATAATATACATCCTCACTACGCAGAATATTATTTTGGGCACTATCCAAATAATATGATAATCTATCATCATCAGCTGATATCAAACCAAGAATCTCATATTTACTTTGTCTCATCGTATCTACAAACTCTCTTGATCCATGGAACAAATGTATCCTGGGTGTATCATCCAATGCAACGTTGCCTACAATTTTACTTAATGCATCCATTGTCCGCAAATAATCTTTCAGTGCATCATCCACTGACAATTTATTATAATCTGATTCACTGCATAAACCATGAAAACCAAATCTCATCCATCCAGCATTATTCTCGAACTCAGAACGGTATCTGTCTGTACATTTATCCAAATTAAAACTACCATTTCCTTTTTGGTAATAACAGAATAAAGAAACTTTCAAACCATACTTCTTGTGCAGTTTCAGTAAATACCCCAATGTCTTATTCTCAAAAACAGATTCATAGTTATGGCTGTTGATATCATCGAAGATATTGATAACATCATCCATAGAGAAATGAATGATGTGTTTAGCATTTGCACATTCACAATTATCTTGAAAATTATCCCCCTTGTAATTAATTAAGTTGTAAGATGTGATGGAATATCCGATAATAAATACCGCTAAGATAATTAGAAGGAGATACAGAAAATGTCTTATCCTAAACATCATAAATCACTTGATTACTTTTTTCATTTTACCAATGGCATTACGTATGTACGTTTTCATTGCCTTTATCTTCCGTAACCGGCCCATTTTCTCGTTTATCTCATTTTTCTTTTTAGCAGAGTATTCTTCATTTGTTTCCCATAGATGGGTATTCATGAAAGATTTCATTTCCGGCTTTAGCCATTCCGTTCCGTCTATACATATCCTGTTACGCAAATCACCGTAGGTTGGAGTTTCAAGCTCTGGAATATCTCCAAGAACTAAAAAAGCATGTCCATTGTAACAGTGGTGTTGCCCGCAATTCGCACCTATGGCACAAAATGGAATCGGTTTTGTCGGGTCATCAAATATATTGTGATGGGTATAAGAAGAATAACATTGCGACATTACTCCTGTACCTAAGTTGACTATAAAGGACCAATCACCGGCATAGCAAAATTCCTTTCTTTTTACGTTGAAGATAGATTTTTTATATCTAAATAGTTCTGAATCAAAGACGCTCCATGTTTTGACATATTCATCATCAGGCATGGATGTCAATATTGGTAATACATTAGGGCTTCTCTCATCTCTTGCAACAGTCACATGGGGCATAGCCCCAACCTCTTTCAATGCCAATTCTGTCAGTTCATTTATGTATGGAACCAACTCATCTGAAGGCGTTATTTCAAGCGTAAAGGAGCATCCCACATCCCTCGCCAACTTTACATTTCTAAAAAAAACGTCTAATAACTTACGCTCCTTAAGTTCCATATAATGATATGAGAACTTAAAAAAAAGTCTTTTAGTCAATTCAGGCGGCATTGATGCAATCTCATCAAACCTTTTTGAAAGTGTGGCATTCGTAACAACCATCACATAATGTCCTTCTTCTAACAAGACTTTGACATATCCCAGCACTTCCGGCGGCAAAAGGGTTTCACCACCACCACAGAAATTAATAAGGCAGACACCACCCAGTCTCTCAACTGACAATGCTTTGCGAACAGTTTCGGCACTATATTTGAATTTCGGTAACGATTTCGCAAACAGTTTATGTTGGGTAATGTAACAATAATGGCAACGTAAAGTACATGTTGAAACTGGGACACCGCAACTGATAAATCTTTTGATTCTTTCCATATAGTCCGATCTTATTCTGTTAATTTGAAAAATAAAATTGAAATTATTACTATTTTGTCTCTTTTCCTGTATCAAGGCTTTTACGAAAACCTTTTATGATTATAAAAATAAACCTTGTAAGACTCAGGCGACAATTCTACTTTTTTCAAAATGAATAAGACCGGGTTTGTCACTATGGCAAATGAATATATTTTTTCTATATATAAATTTACCCCCCCTATTATAGGTTAAGCCGCCATATATGCGGATAACCGTTTTCTTGATTTTGTGCATTATTTTTTTCATAATTTTAGGATATTGTGTACGTATGTATTTTAAATCATAATATAATTTATCTATTCGAGATAGCAACGGATTTGTATCTACAAACTGTTTGTAAAGAAAGTCCCGCATGGAGGCGGAATACCAGGATGCTTCCTCCCTGTTTCTAAGCTCGCCATAAGATGGCAGTGGAAGTAATTCTGGTATAACGCCCTGTGAAATGAAATGGGATGAATTGAAGCAGTATTTAAATGTGCAATGATGCCCTATCGGCTCAAATTTAATGGGCTTATTAATATCCTCAAAAATGTTCTGTATCAGTCCATTTCCATAACATGCGCTCATTTCACCTGTACAAAGGTTCAGCTTAGCGGACCATAATCCCGCATAGCAGAATTCCTTGCGTTTTACATTAAAGAAACGGCAGGTGAAATCAAATAAAGGAGACTTCATCTCCGCACCTTTTGATATATATTCCTTTTCAGAAAGAGAGCTCATAATTCTATATTGATGATTGCTTTCATCACGTGTCAATGCCACTTGTGGAAGTGCGCCCACATGTTCAATTGAAAGCCGTTTGATTTCATTCCAGTAAGGGATATATTCATCCACCAAATTTATTTGTAACAGTATTGAACAGCCAGTTTCTTTCGCTTTCCTTATATTCTTAAAAAAAATATCCGTAAGCCCTTTACGTTTTAATTCAATATAATGGAACGAAAAGGAGAAATGAAGATGGTCATGGTAGCCTTTTGTCGCTTCAAGCAATATGTCAAGCCTTGCGGATAAAATGCCGTTAGTTGTAATGTTAACGAAATGCCCTTGTTTAAGAATTCCGGCAACTATTTCAGGAAGTTCTTTGGGAATCAAAGTCTCACCACTTCCAGTGATAGAAATCAAACTTATACCACCTAACCTTTTAATACTCAATGCTTTGGATATTGTTTCAGCGGAATATTTAAAAATGGCTTTTTCATTTTTCCGCCTTCCTTCCTGTATAACATAACAATAGCTGCATTTTAGATTACATGCAGTGACGGGAATCAGGCACTCTAAAAATCTTCTCATATAACCTTTTCATTTTATCTAAAAATCCAATTATTCTTACACGAATGAAATCCGCATTGTCTATCCTTAACTGTTTCATGTCAAGTTTCATTTTAGCAGGATGCTCAAGTGGGAATAAAAGTTTTCCTATTTTGAGCTTTTTATAGGGGTCCGTGCTGTTTGCGGCATAATGGGTGCCTCCTTCCCCAGTACAACCAATATTTAAAGCAAGATTTGTTTTAGGGCATATACAGATCAGGTCATTCACGGCACCTGCAAAGTGCCACCGGGTCGCCCACGAAGTGCATGTTGATAAATGATGGTATGCTTTATTCCAATGGCAAAATGTCTTAAACGTTTGGTACAATCCATAATATTTCACAAGTGAGATCATCTTGAAATCTGGGTATTTAGACATAGACATATCCATGTATTTATTCCACGACTTTCGCCATGTCGCCCAACCCCAAATATATGTTGTCTTTTGGAAGGTATATGTATTGCTTTCTGTGCATTTAGTATTGTAATTTTGTGCGGAAATCTGCTGTATGCGTTCTACGTCTTTATAACGCGGCAGTAATTCCTCACACATTTTATAGAAATCTTGACTTAAAATAATATCATCTTCAATGATAATCCCCCATTCTTCATTTTCAAAAAACCAACAGATTGCACTATATACCGCATTAGCACAACCCAAGTTTGTTTCTCTAAACAAAGTTTTCACCTCGCACTCCCAGTCTATTTCGTCCAATAATGCCTGACGGGTTTCCAAACAGGCCTCTTTTTCACCTGGTTTATCAGAACGTGGGCCGTCTGCTGCGATATATAACCTTGAAGGTTCATATTCTTTCACTGATTTGAACATCTCAAGGGTATTATCTTTCCGACAGAATATTAAAAGAAGAACAGGTAATTTTTCCATTATTTTTTATTTACAGTTTTCTCCCCTCTGTATATCTCTCCTAACTCCCTTAATGCTTGCATACTCCAAGTATCAAATATACCACCTGCTGGGGTTAACGTTATTTCTCCGAAATATACACATTTTCCAGCATCGTAAAGATCAATTCTAACCAAGTCTATACCTGATGATAGTTTTCTTGCATATTCTATCATTTCGGTCAAATGCTTAGGACGTGGTACTTCGAAAGATCTATGCTTTTTATTATATTGAGGAAGTGGCTCCCAATTTAAAGAAAATCTCATCATATTCGGTTCTCCTGATTCTCTATCAGTACATGCCAATACGCATACTGGTTCACCCTTGAGACAAATGAATTTATAATCGTATGGGAACTTACCATGCTCACCTTCAATAAATTCCTCGCAGATAATCTTTCGCTTAATTAAACTGTAATGGCGTTCTGTATACGAATATTCTTCTTCCGAGTTTATCCATTTTTGTAATTTATTTAAAGTATCTGCTTTGTCCAACTTTGATTTGTCTGTACAGATAATATTCATACCTGAAC
>JAJPZD010000242.1 GCA_021204605.1 Prevotella sp. | reverse complement strand
CAATAACATTTAAAGATTTAGGTATTGAAAGTGTTTCTGACAAATGTATTTATAGCTTATCTGTTTCTGGTTATGAAGATTTAACATCAACAAAAGATATAATATCTTCCATAACTCCAAAAAGAACATCTGAAGAATCAATAAAACAAATGAACATTATAAAGAATGCTGTCAATAAATTAGGTGCCAATTCTATCGGCTCCTTTATGAATGGAATTGCTCCAATTAGTAAAGATAATAAATTTGCTTTCATTGATAAAGATGGGAAACTTTTAACAGCTTTTTCTTTTGACAAGTGTTCTAATGGTTACTATATGGAACAAAATTATTGGACAGTTATCAAAAACAATTTGAAAGGTGTAATAAACTCTAACGGTAAGTTAATTGCGGAATGTAAATATCAGTACATAGTTGGAGGAAATGGATATCTGGCTCTTTATGCTAAAATAAAGGGGTATGATAATGGTGGCTTTGAATTTGAGAACGAAAAGAAAGCGCATTGTGATATTGTTAATGCGGAAACAGGTGAAATTGTTGCCAAAAATGTAAATTATGACAAAAGGAGAGAATTTCTTTATAATGATAAAAAAGAAATTAATCCAAATGTCTCTTCTAATAAAAAATACACTCACATTTTTAAGTATTCAGAAGACATGGCTTGTGCTCATACAAAGGAAGGCAATTGGGTGATAATAGACTTAAATGGCGATATTATTTCATACCTTCCTCAAGGGATATATCCGTACATTAGCAATGATGTGGATCCATGTGATGGATGCTTCCATGAAGGTTTGTTGGCAATAAAAACAAGTAATCAAAAAATAGGATATGCCAACAAATTTGGAGAAATTGTAATACCATGCCAATATTATAGTGCACAGAGATTTTCAGAGGGTGTTGCTGCTGTGGCTATAGGAGATTACAAGCAACATCAATGGTTGTATATAGACAACAAAGGAGAAAGATTCTTAGAACCAACCGAGAACTTTTTCAGGGTTACAAATTTCAAAAATGGTTGGGCAATAGGTGAAATTGCACATTTGAGAAGTCCTTATGATCATTATCCTCAGTTTTTATTTAACAAACAAGGTAAAGTTCTTTTGTCTGGTCCGACCGGCACTTTAGACAGATTATTATGGTATGGCAAAGATTGTTTCAAATACAATCTGTTCCCCGTTGAAAAAAAAGAAAAGAATTCAACTATTTACGGCTTTGTTGACAAGAACCTTGATTTAGTAATTCCTTATCAGTTCAGTGCTGCTTATTTATTCAAAGATGAGTTTTCATCCGTAACAGGAGAAAAAGGCTCTGGCATTATTGATTCTTATGGCAATATAGTGTGGTTAAACGAATAGGTGGTATTGATGAAATATCTTGCTATAACAAAAAACAACGTTTGTTTCTAATAAAATATTTGTCCTATGATAAAAAAAGATTCTTCCTTACATGAAAACACTGTTCTGGATAGTGGGGAACGAAAATACCGCATAGTCAGTGTTCTCGGGCAAGGCGGTTTCGGTATCACATACCTCTCCACGGCTGAGATATTAATCGGCAATGTTCCCACTGAAGGCTCTTTTGCAATTAAAGAACATTTCCCATCTGAATATTGTTACAGGGAAAATTGCCGCGTGATAGCCAAAGACGACAAGAAGGATGATTTTGATGATAGCAAGACTGATTTCATCGCAGAAGCTAAGAGATTGCAGGCAATTGGTACACAAAGCCCAAACATCGTAAAAGTAAACGAGGTTTTCGAGGCAAACGGAACGGCTTATTACGTAATGCAATACATTCATGGACAATCGCTGTCTTCCTATGTGAAGGATAAGGGTAAACTGTCTTACAATGAGGCTATTTCATTACTCTCCCCTATTTTCAATGCGGTTGACTATCTACACAAATCTCGCATTAATCATCTTGATATCAAGCCGGATAATATCATGCTCCATGAAACCGCCCATGGCATTATGCCCATATTGATTGACTTCGGTTTAAGCATTCATTTCAAAAAGAACGGTGGCAAGACATCTTCCAAGGGAATAATGGGAGTAAGCGATGGATACTCACCCTTGGAACAATATTTAGGTATTAAGGTTTTTTCTCCCGCTACTGATATTTATGCACTCGCCGCTACCTTGCTCTTTTCTTTAACTGGAAAAACGCCTCAAAACGCCGCAGACCTGAAAGTTTCCGAAATTAGACCGGTTTTGGCAAAACTTGTCCCTGCAGACTATATCGAGGGAATCTGTAAGGCTCTGACTAAGTCTAATGAAGACAGGACTTCTTCCATTGCCGCTTTAAAAAATGACCTGGGGGTATGTTCTAATTCCGGGAAAAAAACTAGAAAATTGAATTTGAAAGAAGAAAAAAAGAAAAAATATCGCTTGTATGCCTTTATTTCTTCCATTTGCTTAATCGTTATTATTTGTCTGGTTTTATGGCATACGCTAAGTCCGAAGCCGGAACCCAAAAGTCTTGACTTAACTTCTAATGACACTATCACGACCGACATCAAAAAAGATTCAGTGCCTGATGTAAGTAAAGATACTCCAACTGATGAAAATGAGATAAGCAGTTCTTCCGACGACCTTCAAATACCAACTGATGCAAATAAAACTCAACAACCACATGTAACCGATAAACCGACCAAACAGAATATCTCGCAAAACAAACCGCAGTCATCTGCCACAACAACTGGCTCGCTTTCCTTAGGGTATGCCACATGGAAAGGGGGTATAAAAAACGGTAATCCCGACGGTAAAGGAACATTGACCTTCAACTCCGTACATTCCGTGGATAGGTCAACTTCCTACCAGGCCAACCCAGGCGATTATTTTATCGCAACTTACGATAATGGCAGCTTGATAAGCGGAAAACTGTATGACAGTGAGGGAAACCTCTTAAAAACAATTATACCATGACAAAAAGAATAATAACATTTTGCATTCTTCTTTACTGTATCTCCTCACTTGCACAATTGGATGAGGATATGGAAAAAATCTCATCTTCACTGCAATTGGAGAATATGCAGCTACGCTCTGATTGTGACACCGTGATAAATTATAACGGTTTCTTCATCAAGGTAATCAAAAATGACAATGTTTATTCACACATTGGCTTAAACCTGTTTTCCGATGACTTGAGAAAAACGGTGGGAACCGGCATGCTTGATTTTGTCGAGACATCACTACTGCTGAATATGTTGGAAATTGATGATGATGGTTATTCCAACCGGATGTTCATCGCCAATGGCTCGATTACCGACTTCAAGGATATTAATCCCTACACGGAATGTCATATCACCAATGATGATTCAAGCCAGTTGGTTATCGAATGGACCGTAAACAATAACCACGTGATTTTGCGGATCCCCATTAACTACCTGAATGCTAATAGTGGGTCAAGAACGGAAATTGAAAATGGGTTAATCAGGAAAATATGTGAATCTCATAATAAAAGATGCCCTGCAAAATTTTTTGATGATTTTGATTTGCAACCGTATAAGGATATTTTATACATCCTTCCTGGGGAAACCTACTACAATAATGACATTACATCCTCAACATATTTCGTCAAAAACGATACAATACTGCCAGTCTGGGATGAGAAATATCCTTTGGAGTCTATCGCTGACCTCTTTTTATATCCCTCTGAGATTTATGGCGACATACCTCTCTCACTTACCATACTGAAACATGAATATGGTGAAAAAGATTCTCTCACAATATGCCTGGAACAGTTGCTGGCAACCTGTGAGGATGAAGGCTGCGCCCCTTTTTGGGGCGTGGAAAAATTCAACGGCGATTCTCTAATCGGTGCTTTGTTTTTGTATAATCAACAGCAAGGATACGACCATGTCTTAAAAATAGAATGTAATCCTGTTGATGTCATTAACGGAAACGGAATAATCAAAGCAAGGGCAAGTCTGTTCATCCCCACCAACAATGTTGAAAATCTCAACGTTCTTTCATGGTAACGCCAACAACTCTGATAATAAGTCTAACCACAATAATTATAAATTTATCGTATGGTACAAATAATGTCTTTCAAAAATATCCTGTTTTTTCTTGCGTTGATTTGCAGCGTTACATGCAAGGCTGATAATGTTACTTTCATGTTCGCTGCCGGAACAATTGATGCCGGAACTGTTAAGACAAGAATGGAAAACAATATCTCCACTCTTCTGACCGAAATCAACCGAGCCGGTAATATCGGAACGGATTTGAACCTTGACAATATAAGTATGGAACAAGGTGCCAAAACCCGACTCATTGCTCTTTGGGAAGATGCTCATTTCATCTGCGACAAGACTACAAACATTTCCAAATGTCTTAACGATTTCCAAGGATATCAGGTTAGGGCTATTCCTATAACTATGAAACCACTTGATTCTTCTTATGACCAGTCGTTAAACAGAGAACTTACTATTTCCCTCAACAAAAACGGCATCATCACAGGTGTAAGACCCGCATGGGAATTACAGGAAGATGTCTCTAAAATAATGCTCAGTTCCAATGGCGTTGCCGACACACGTCAGCGGCGTGAAATTCTTAAATGGGTCGAGGACTTTAGATGCTACTACAATGAACGGAATATCAAGGCTCTTAATCAAATCTATAGCGATGATGCCCTCATTATTACTGGTAGTGTCGTTACTCAGCGTGAGATGCATGGTGATAATCAAGTTCATCTTGAACAGAAAGTTAATTATAATGTACAGTCTAAAGCGCAATACATCAGCAAACTTGAGAAAATTTTCAATATTAACCAACGTGTTAATGTGGAATTTGACCATATTTCCGTAGTTATGCATGGCGCAAAAGAGAATATCTATGGCGTGACACTTCACCAAAAATGGCAGACTAACTCGTATAGTGATGAAGGCTGGCTCTTCCTCCTCTGGGATTTTAATGACCCTGAAAAGCCGCAAATACACGTCCGTACTTGGCAACCAGAACAGGTGGTAGCAAAAGATGGTGTCTTCACCCTTGACGATTTCTTTATCCCTTGAAGATGTATTGATATGCAACTCTCAAGATCTTGCAATATTTTCTAAGTTGTTTTCTATCTTAAATAAAACGGTATAATAAATTTAATTGTAAATCAATATGATAATGCTCAACATATTAAAAAAATTAAACATTATAATTGTTCTCAATTGTCTGATTTTGATTTCTTCCATCTATGCTAATGCACAGGAAATAAAAATCAAATCCTTCTCTATGCAGATGGATCCTATGATTAACTCTATGCAACGACAGGATAAAAACGGCAATATTTGCGCACTTGTCAAAGTTATTATCCCCTCAGAAAAAGCTGTCTTTGAAGGCTCCCTAATCGGTAACTGTGAATTCAAAACTTCTGAATATTGGTGCTATCTAACTCCAGGCAGCAAATTTCTTAAAGTGAAATATCCTGACTGTGAACCCCTCTTGGTGAACTTTGAAAACCTTATTGGTGCCGGCGTTAAAGGCTCCATGATTTATGAACTGGTTTTGGATATTCCTCAAAAATCTTCTGTCAACGAATCTTTTAATATCAAAGGATATATTTGCCTTGAGGATGGTGAGGTCTATTCTAATGCCAAATTTGATGCTATTTACGGTGCTAAACATATAATCGAAGCTGAAGAAAAAGTAAATAAGATCATTTCCGGAATTAAAGTATATCATAATTTTAACAATGGGAATTTCAAACAGGTTTTCAGTTCCACAAGTAACTACACGACAATAATGAAAGAACCACGCATCCTCTATGAGTTTTCCGATGTTCACATCGGTGATTCCATTACTGTTTTCGACAGCAGCGGCTTGTATAATCCCACTTCTATTGTCATCTCGAAAGAAAGACTTGGAGAAAGTGATCTGAATATCTTACTGCCTAAAAAAAAGTGGCAATGTAAAGGTGTTCTGATTGATGAATACAACAAAATGCCCTTAGCTGGAGTGGAAATTTATGACGGCCCTTATAGCAAAAACCCGATTTGCGTGACCGACGACAATGGCAATTTCGTGATTGACAACTGTTATATTGATAAAGTCTATAACTTATACTTTAAAAAACTTCCCTCTTATTACTATACAACACATGGTGAAATTTACGGCTCTCTTATGCACAATACTCAGACCGTTTATGTATCGCGGTACAATGTGTTGAATTTTTTGGAAAAAGATGGGTTGGATGTCTCTGATATCACTGCTATTTGTGATGATACAGGTGAATACGCCATGGTAAAGCCAGGCTATAATGACAACACTTTATGTCTGCAATATCCTAAACGTGAAAATGACATCGCTTTAACAGTAAGAGCAAAAGGATATAAAACCCTAAGGATAATCGGTAAGAGCAATAAAAAATTGAAACTTGAAAAAGGAAATGAATCGGAAACCGTGGAATATGTTTTCCAAAATGGCAAATTGATTTCTCACAAAAAGTTATAAATTCTAAATTATTAGTGTCCGATAAAACTTTTTTAGAAGTAAAAACTTTAGAGGTGTGTCAAAATGATATATTTTTTACGGAAGTGAAAAGAGTAAACAGTTGACAAAAAAGCCCAATTTTTTTACAAAGAGAGTGTGCCATAATCTATAATGACACACCCTCTCTTATATCTTAACTCTTAGTTTCTTTTTCCTTATTCTTTTGCACCTCCAACCACAACTCATCCGCAAGATAGCCATCGCTGCGACAGTGCATATCTGCAATACGTTCCTCAACTAATTGTGCTGTTATGGAGCTATAATAAGTATCCATTGCTTCTTCAAGAGATACATTATAACGCTCTGCGTATTTCTTAATTATACGTGATATTTTCATATCTAAGATAATCTGTCGTGACTCGGGCGATGCTTTCATAGTTGAATACAGTCTTTAAATTTGAGACATTTTTTTATCATTGATTCTGTTCGAATACAATATTGAATGTTAGGCTTTTCAAATACGAGTCGGCGCAAAGCCTCGTCTTTCTGAATAAACTTATCAAAAAAGAGATTCAAAGTATCGAAAACTCTGTCATTAGCAATTCCACCAATAACCATATCATAATCACCTATTATGTTTCCTGTACGGCAAGCGACAACAAAATCCAGCCACTCCTCATCATAACTATTGAAAATTTTGACTTTCCAATCTTTTAATTCGAATGCCAATTCGTATATGTTTAACCATGCCTTCTCTTGACGTTTAAAAAAACGTACTGAATATCTCTCTGCTTGCTCTCTTAAAGTTGTAAGATAGAAACCTGGACCGAAATCAAGTTCTTTGCGTGAGTGATATATGTCTGGATATTCAACACGTCCATTTGATGTATGAAAGACTTCCATTATTATAACACCCCTTTCCTTTTCATCATATCGGTTATATCGTCCAATATGTAACTCCTGCTGAATGTATGAAGAACATCATAGCACGGTACAATGTAGTCATTAATCAAATTAACTTCTTTCAGACGTGCGAACACATCTGAACGGGATATTTTCAGACTAAGCGACAAAGCACCTATACAAAACGTTACAAAATCTAATATATCCTTATTCATTTCTGGTAACTATATTGTCTAATCTTTATGATGAATGCAAATATATGAATAATTTCCCTAACACACAATTTTAAAGCAAATTTTTCAGTACCGCTTCAATATCGAATGTACACTGCAAAATCAACCTCGTTGATATTCTGAAAGTCCTTCCAATATTCTGCTTGCATATACGCATCCTTGCAATCTGTCGGAATATTGAGAACACAATTGTCCGTATCAACATCTTCAAATGTCAGGAAAGTTGCTGTTGGTGGTGTCGGATTTTTCACATTGATTTCTTTTAGACTTTCACAACCGCCAAATACCATACTACCTATTGATGTTACACTGCTCCCAATCGTAATGGAACTAAGAGCCGAACAATACTCAAATGCATTATCTCCTATTGAAGTGATGCCATCAGGGATGATAAGGGATGTCAAACCCTCACAATTGGCAAACAATCGCTCGTCTATAATCGTTACTCCCGCCGGTATGGTAAAAGATTTCAACCCGATACAGTATGCAAACGCATTCTTGCCTATTGACGTAACACCATCAGGAAGATTGATGGCTGCCAGATTAGAACAACCTACAAATGCATTCATGCCTATCGTCGTTACGGCATCTGGGATAGTGATTGATGCCAGTTCCGAACACCCTACAAATGCGCACTCTCCTATTGACGTTACACCTTCTGGAATAACAATTGATGTCAAACTCTCGCAACCGTGAAATACATAGTCATTTATTGCGGTAACACCCTCTGGGATAGTAATAGATTTCAAATAATGGCAGTCGTCAAATGCGTTTCTTGCAATGTATGTAACACTGTCTGGTATGTCAATGGCAGTCAGCCCCCAACAATCATGAAAAGCAAACTCTCCTATCGTCTTTATATTTTTTGGAATAGTAACGGATGTCAGTCCTGTGCAATACGTAAACAGGTTATCACTTATCGCTGTTACACCATCGGGTATCGTCATGCTACTGAGCCCTGAACAAAAACCGAATGCTCCGTCTCCTAAGTAGGTTACACTGTCAGGAATTTCGAGGGAAAGCAGACTTGTGCAACCCCAAAATGTCTTTGTCCCAATAAAAGTTACACTGTTCGGAATGACAATGGAAGTAAGATTTGCGCAATCGGAAAATGTTCCTTCCAATACCTTTATTCCATCTGGAATATTCACGGTGGTCAGACCCGAACAATCCTGAAATGCGAATTTCCCTATTGACTGTACAGATTTTGGTATTGATATGGAACTAATACCCGAACAATAGTAAAACGCATAATCACCTATCGTTGTTACCGCATCGGGAATGTTGATTGATGTCAGACCCGAACAGTTGTAAAAAGCATAATCACCTATGTATGTTACAGAATCAGGAATTATAATTTCAGTTAAACCCGAACAAATCCAGAACGCATTATTGCCTATTGACGTTATTGTTTTTGGCATTGTTACTGAACTTAATTTCATGCAACCATAAAACGCCCTCTCCCCTATCGCCTTAACGGAATACATCTCCCCATTATATTCCACACTATCTGGAATGTTAATATTTCCCTTATAGTAATCCCCATTAGCATTGTCTGCGACAAAATACGTAACACTCGCCGTAAACCCCTTGTTATCCAGCTTATAGTTAATCCCCCCAATCGTCACGGCACTAACATTCATATTCGCCACAACCACCAGCAAGGCAATCACGCCAATTCGCAATAACAATCCCAAATTTTTTGAGCTGTCATTCATGATATGTATCTATTAATCTGTTGTTCTTCGCCAACTACGGTAACTATAAACTAATAACTTTCAACATGAATATCTTTCACCCCATCCGCAATGAATTATTTTTTGAAAAATCTCCGATTTATTATGGGCTGACTGCACGTACACTTTCACCTCCATACCTAACACCCCACGTCATTAAATAAGCCTCATCATCATTTTCTCTGCCAAAGACAAGTATTATAGAGTTGGCATCTTCATCATTAGGCTTAGTAGAACTCCAATAGTGTCCGTACTTTCCTTGGTATTCTAACGATGATTCTTCATAACCACCCGCAGCAGGAAGAAATATACTGTTTCCGTTTGGTCCAGTTACCTTGTAGCCATTAATGCCATTTTGAGTCATCCAATTCCACTTACAATCCTTTAATAACTCATTTATCTCATCATAAGTCGGCATTCGCCAACTGCCGCCCCAGTTTGTCCTCGCCGCATCGTACTGAGAATCGCCCGCTATATCTCCCATACTTTTTTTGTATGTAACGCTGTTATTCTCCGTGTACTCTGACTTTGTACTTGTCTCGCCCCATGCGAAATAATCACCATAGTCTGATGGAGATGAAACTCCCACATTGCAGGTCGCCCATTTCACACTCAATCCCAAGTCCACATACTCATGACCGTTTATTTCACCCCTTGTAGGCATGGCCTGAGTTTGATTTGAGGATACTGTACTCGTCTCATTCAATGCTAATTCCGACATTAGTGCCATTTTTTGCGCAAACGTCAAGTTGGCAATTATAATCGCCAACGTCAACAGTGTAGTTCGTGTTGCGCTCATAAATTTGTTTTTTTGTGTATTAATAAAAATAAGAATGTTAACCTTAACTCCGCATAGAATTAATTGAATTGCAAATTTAATGATTTTTCTTGATATCACAAAAAAATAGCTATTTCTCGACAACGGCACAACGTTTTACGCCCCTGTATAGCCAACCAATAAATGCAACTCCCCACAATTGTCGCAACAATGTCACGACAATTGATTCACATAAAAAATAATAACTACATATTACTGATGAGCCATATTTATAGTCCTAAATCTTTAACAATCTGCCTAACGACATTCATTCTGACATTTGACGAGTCTGCCTTGTCATATATAACAAGCAAGTATATTCTCCCCTCATTTTCTGCAACAATGGCATTGTAGGTGATTACACGGGCACCACCCGATTTGCCCCTTCCTTTTGCGGTAATAGCCATTCGGATTTTGTGGATATTAGGGGCTATTTCTGTACCCTGCAATGGATTTTCTTTTATACTTTCTAAAAAGGCTTCATAATCATCGGCAATCACTCTGTAACGCTTTGCCAACCTTTTCAGTTACCTTGCGAAATAGTCAGAGGTTATAATCTCTAAGCTCATTCAACAAACCTTCTGCAGATTTTAGTTCTATTTTGCCATCCTTATGGTCTTTAACTTGCTGCAACGCCCCCTTGAGTTCCGCTAATATATCACGTTTATCTACGATGGCATCGTGTTCTCTTACAGGGACAAGTTTAAAACTGCCTTTCCCCCTTGATTTCAAAACTATATCTTCGCCTTTATTCACCATATCCAAAAACTTCGTCTGGTTGGCTCTGAAATCTCTCGTGCTGATTACTAACATAATTTCTGTTTTTTATTTCTGCGACAAAGATAGCAATTTTTCTGTTTGGCTACCAATTTGGACTCAAATATCCTGTCTTTTTATAATATTTTTGCATTTTTAATCCCCCATACATACTCGGCTTCAGCCTCAATGTAATTCTCAATTTAAATTCTCTTCACTTCCATTTTATCCCACAGTTCTTCATATTTATTTTATCATAACAGCAAAATTAAATTACAATTTATTAAACAATTTGTAAATAAAAAGCGTTGGTATAGTCAATCGTTGAATGATTGTCAATATTGTCTTGCCATGCAGGTTCTGAATGACTGTATTGCGATATTTGTTTCGATGTCATTCTGCCAAATTTTGAATAAACCGTATTGAGTACGTCAAGTTGTTCTTCGGTGAAAACATTATTATCGAATGTTTTATCCGATATTATTCTCTCACCGTCTATTCCTTCAAGAATTTCAACCAACTGCAAATCAAAACTGTCAAATGCACTGTAAACCTTGTCCCAGTTTTTTGGTACAGGACCGAATTGTATAGCGAGATAAGAAAGACCTGTCATTCCCATACCGTGCCTTTTATATGACAAGAAATCAGTATAAAACAACAATTTGTTCATTTGTGTTTTATATACGCCACCCATCCTGTTGACAAAATACAATATGCAGTTTTCAACAATGTCTAATGATTTTCTTGCATAACCATTATACTTGTCCCGTTTTGTATTGCCGAAAACTAAATTCGCACGCCATTTATCCTGATTGTTTTCTTTCAAAGCCGAAATACGACCTAAAATCTGTTCTCTAACGTCATTTTTAATATCATTACCCATATCCTCAACAAGCCTGCCGAATACATCAGGCGAAAGCATGACACTTTTCAATAACTTTCCATTGCTCAAATTAGGCACCTCGCCACTTTCATATAGTCTGAATTGGTTATCTCCGAAACCGAGAATGCGCGACATTGTCGTTTGCGACAAATCATAATATTGGCGGAATTTAATTATCTCGTCTGGAAAAGGAATACCATGCTCTGCCCGGTACTGATTATACACCTGAGAAATGTTTAATTCATCCAATTCGGTTGTTACAATCATCTCACAAGTATCTTCATTTTCATAATAAAAGTGTATATAGGAGTAATCCTTGCCCCTATATAACATGGTACTATTCTCTTGCTTGAGCTTGTATTCGTCACCAAGTTTTGGCTTTGCCGGTATTATTCTCATTTGAACAAATATTTTAGTTTGTGCTCTGCTACATGAAATGATATACAAATTGTATGAGAGTTTTCTTTACACATGGAAATCTTAATATAAACTTCCTTGCCTTTGACATCTTTTCCAAAGACCCACAAATCACCGATTTTGTTAAGTAAATCCTCGACGGGACCCTCAATATAATCTTCTGCACTAAGACTTAATACGACATTCTCCCTATAACGGGTGGTAATATCAAGTTCTGCCAGTGCTTGACGGTTCTTGCCTCGGTCGTCTCTGAATACCATACCGAAAACTGCAACCTTTTGATAGAACCTGTTTAAAAACCTTTCAACATCTGTTTTAGTGGGCATAATAGAAAATTTTTGCAAATATAAACTTTATAGTTGAATAAATCAATATAAAATAAGATATTTAACACTTTAAAATTGAAAATATAGAATTTAGAGACAACTGATAAATGCAAAAACACAATTGTCGCAATACTGTCACGACAATTGATTCACATGGAAATTGACATCATTTTTTCTAACACTCAACATACGAAATACAACACCATCAATATATTTTCAAATACGCAATATGTTAGTGATGTTGCACTTACTGGTTGACTCTTAGCCCCATTTGTTTGCTCTTGTTTCTTATCATTCTCATTCATAATAATTGTTTTAGTAGTTTTACACCACAAAATTACAAAGAATTTTCTAAATAAAACAACTTGTAATAATATTTTTCAGTGCCATCTAATTTTTAACTGTTAACTGTTAACTGTTAACTAAAAAAGGTTATCTTTGCAAAAAGAAAAGTCTAATGATGATAACATAACGATACCGAAATGGCAAGAATTTATGATAACATAGAAACACATTTCCTTGACGGCCTTAAACGGGATATCACAGCACAAGGTGTGGAAAGAGTGGATTTCTGCGTGGGATATTTCAACCTGCGTGGCTGGAATATGATAGCGGAACAGATCGACAACCTCAAAGGTGGTTATGTAAATGAGGAAGACGGACAACAGTTCCGTGTCTGCCGCTTACTCATCGGAATGCACCGCCCTCCCGAAGAACTTATCCGTGAAATGTATTCAGGCAAAAAAGAACGGTTGGATGCCGAAGGCGTAAACCGATGCAAGTTGAAGATAGCGGAGGATTTCCGCAAACAACTCCTTCTCGGTCTGCCTACAAAACAGGATGAAACCACATTACGTTTACTTTCTAAGCAACTAAAGGAAAAGAAAGTCTGCGTAAAACTGTACCTCAAAGAACCGCTTCATGCAAAACTGTATCTCGCGCATCGCCCCGACGATGTTGCGGGCATTCTCGGCATAATGGGCAGCAGCAATCTCACATATTCCGG
>JAJPZD010000244.1 GCA_021204605.1 Prevotella sp. | reverse complement strand
TTCCAGTCGAACACGCTCCTATTTGAACCCTGGTCAATCAGGAAATCGGCACTGTCACAGTACGGCTGACCGGCAAAAATGTCGGTTACGCTTTTGGCAGCGTCGGATTGGAATTGTTGATGTTTGTATTTCAGTCGCATGATTCGCGAAGTTAAAAGTTAAAAGTTCAGCCGCGATGCGGAAGTTAAAAGTTAAAAGTTAAAAATGCAATTTTGCTTGGCACCTTGCTTGCGTTTATTGCTTGAGGCGGACATAATAAATTATGTCCCTACATTGGGTGTGGGTCCCTACATTCCCTTGCACGAGGGTGTGTACCCATATTTGGCATCGCCACAATGATTTTTTATTTTTTATCTTTTATTTTTTATTTTGCGACGATAGGAGCACTAGATGACGCGGATGTTTTTCATTGCCTCCTCCTCACTCCAGTTGAGAAGCTGTTTGAGGGTCTCGAAAACATTGATTTTGGCATCATCATGGGTGAAACAACGGTCACGGAAAAGAATGCGCAAGGGCTGTTTGGCGGTGATTGCTTTCAGGATGTTTTCCGTAATGTTGTCGGCAAAGCAAGCTGCAAGGTCGCCATTGTTTACGAAATAAATCTTCTTGTTGTCTATTATCTCGGTTGTCATGGGTAATGAGAGTTGTACACCCCAATTGAGCATTGCCCCGAAAAGTAGGTCAAGGTCTGTGCGGTCACTCTTTACGTTATCCAAAAACGCATCAAGTTCATCTTGAGTATATTCTTTCGGGGCTTTCTTATCTTCAATAAAATTGCTGTCAGCCAAACGGAATACACGGAAACCGGTATCAAGGTTTTGAGTGGTCAACGGAGAATCGGATTTTATCTTCTTCCCTGCACGACGGATACGCTCCTTGGCAATTTCGGGGATATATTTATAACCTGCCTTGCGTGCTTCACTGTCTTCTGGTGTTTCTTCTGGTAGTTGCACCAAAATAAATTTTCTGTTTCCTTCATCTTCGGCATTGAGTTGCATTACAGCGTGAGCAGTAGTGGCAGAGCCTGAAAAAAAATCGAGAACTATATCATTGGAAGATGTATATGATGTTACAAGACTTACAAATGTCTTGATAATATTCTCATCTTTTGGATAATCAAAATATTTACCACCTAATAATTTCTCGATTCGTTTAGATGCGCCACGCCCATCTTTATAAAATACGCTGGAAAATACCTCATATTCCGTTTCTTTTAAATAACGTTTCAAACATGGTATTGTGGATTCATCTTTTCCAAAAACAATGCGATGATTGGCTAATAATTCAGGTAATTTGTTTTCAGAAAAACGCCATCCTCCTGCAGGTACTTTACATGGTTTTTGTGTAATGGGATGAATTATATCAAATCTTCCTCCTTGTCCAGTTCCTTGTGATATATCTCCTTGAAAATATATACCTTTATATTGATCTACTCGCCTATAATGACTGTGTGCTTTTGCAGGATTGTCATCAGGCAACTCATCGAAGAACTTTTTTAATCCATTTTCTATTTTTTCGCAATTGTTCCCATATTGCATTTTTAATGTCTCATAAGTTTTATAAATTAGATCCAATCCCCTTTTCTTAACTTGCCAATTATTATTTGGATGTGTTTTATCAAATGAGACATTCACAATCTTATTTTTGCAATATATATAACAATATTCATGGTTCACGGCAACTTGCGCTGCCATCGACTTTCTACCTTGTTCCCAAATAACTTGCGCCACAAAATTTCCCTCTCCAAAAATCTCGTCGCAAATATTTTTCAGATTTCTTTGTTCATTATCATCAATTGAGATGAAAATCACGCCATCATCAGTAAGGAGAGAGCGAGCAACCATCAAGCGAGGATAAATCATAGAGCACCAGTCGGAATGGAAACGACCGTTGGTATCAGTATTCCTGCGGTAGCGGTTGCCCAGTTCATCCACATCGCCAGAGAATAAGTCGTAGTCATCTTTTGAGACTGTGAAGTTGTCGTTATAAACAAAATCATTGCCTGTGTTGTAGGGCGGGTCGATATAAATCATTTTCACCTTGCCCAAATACGATTTTTGGAGAAGTTTCAAAACATCCAAATTGTCGCCCTCAATATACAGGTTCTGAGTGTTGTCCCAATCAACACTATCCTCAACAACAGGGCGCAAAGTCTTGTTTATGGGGCGTGCTGCCTCTCGACGGGCATCCTGTTTGCCCGGCCATGTAAATTGGTACATTTCATCTGCATCTTCAACAGCATCATCACCCAATAGTTGGCGCAAGGTGTCGAAGTTTATCACGTGGCGCAGTTTGCCCGTTTCGGCATCCTTAACTTCCGTGAAACAAGAGGGCGCAATTTGATATAATGCCTCAAGGTTTATTGTAGCATTGTCAAGCGATTTTGTTTCCAATTTATCAGGTTTCATGATTATTCATTTTATCCGTTAATAATGTTATATCCTTTTTTAATTTTCTTACAACGGTATTCATTTCGATTTGGCGGTTGAACTGTTTCTCCGCTTTGATTTTCCTTTGCAGAGAATCGACCTGCCCGTTCTTCTTCTCAATTTGCCTGCGCAAATCAGCCTGTATCTTGTATTCCTCTTCCGTTGAGATAGACAGTCCGGAAATCTGACTAAGCAAACTGCTGTAAACGGCATCCATCGACTGTCCCTGAATTTTCAGGGTGTCTGCATCTATCGTGATATTATTTTTCATTTCTGTACCACCACGTATCCATACCTGTTCCCCCTTTACAATCGTCATTTCCTTGTGGTGCATCAGCAAATCATATTTGCCGCAATGCTCGATTATGAAGAACGTATGGCGCGGCACAAGACCGTCCAATGCGCAGAAAGAATTTATGCTGTATTTGTCTCTTTTCATTTTGCAATAGAACCCGTCTATCTCGTGAACATTCTTGCCGTCCTCAACGTTGAGGGTTGTCGGCGCAAGTTTGTATAACCATGTGATACTCTCAAACTCCCTTGTAAGACATTCACGCAGGGCTTTTCCTGTGCTTTTCTCATAGAATTTTATCTTCGGCACATTTCTGTTTTTCATTGTTGTCACTGGGAAATTGAGAATGTTTTCCATAATTATTTAAAATCTTTTTTAGATGTTTATTGGCTTCTTTTAATTCCATTGTAATATCATCATAATGTACTATTGAATCTGTAATAAAGTCATTAATCGAAAAAAATTCTTTAACTTTATATTTTTTATTACAATAGGTTCCTATTATTGAGATATTATCTTTC
>JAJPZD010000114.1 GCA_021204605.1 Prevotella sp. | reverse complement strand
GATACGACAAGGTCCCGCTCATGGCAAATGAAGCGGGACTTTTTACATATAAATAATCATAGGATATGAAAAGAATAGCGATACAGGGGCTTATAGGTTCGTTTCACGACATAGCTGCACACCAGTTTTTTCAAGGCGAACAGTTGCAGATTATCTGTTGCGACACTTTCGAGGAAGTGTTCGAGAATATCGAGCGAGATCCTACAGTGATTGGAATGACCGCCATTGAGAACACCATTGCCGGGTCGTTGCTGCACAACTATGAGCTGTTGCGTGACTCTGGCACTACGATAGTGGGTGAGCACAAACTGCACATTCAGCATTGTATCTGCTGCTTGCCAGAGGATACATGGGAAACTGTTACGGAGGTACATTCCCATCCGGTTGCCCTTATGCAATGTCGAGGTTTCCTCAATAGTCATCCTAAGATAAAAGCAGTTGAGGCATGGGACACGGCAGGAGCGGCACAGAATATCTCGGAGAGCAACAGTAAGGGCTGGGCTGCGATATGTCACGCAGAGGCAGCCAAACTTTATGGCATGAAGATATTAGAAGATTCCATTGAGGACAACAAGCATAATTTCACGAGGTTTCTCGTGCTTTGCAACCCTAACAAGGCAGATTTTCTCCGTGATATTAATAAAACTAACAAGGCAAGTCTCGTATTTACTCTGCCACACGAGGAGGGCAGTCTTTCACAAGTGCTCAGTATTCTATCTTTCTATAAGATGAGTCTTACTAAGATCCAGTCGTTGCCTATTATCGGTCACGAATGGGAATATATGTTTTATGTTGACGTTACGTTCGATAATATCACTCGCTACCGTCAGAGTGTTGATGCGATAATGCCGCTTACCAAAGAGCTTAAAGTATTAGGAGAATATAAAGATGACGAGAAACGAACAAACATTTGATATACAACCAGCGGAGAGGGTATCAGCTGTATCAGAATACTACTTCAGTAGGAAGTTGAAAGAGATAGCGCAGCTCAATGCTGAGGGCAAGGATATCATCAGTCTTGCTATTGGCAGTCCTGATATGCCGCCCTCGAAACAGACAATAGAAAAGTTGTGCGAGGTGGCTCATCTTGAAGATGCTCACGGGTATCAACCTACTATGGGCACTCCGGAGCTGCGTAAGGCAATGTCAGACTTCTATAAACGCTGGTATAAAGTTAATCTTGATGACAAGTCGGAGCTGCAACCGTTAATCGGTTCAAAGGAGGGCATCCTTCATGTTACCCTCGCTTTCGTAAATCCTGGCGAGGAGGTGCTTGTGCCTGATCCGGGTTATCCTACATACACTTCTCTAAGTACCATTCTTGGTGCTAAGGTGGTGAAATACAACCTGCGGGAAGACAACGGTTGGCAACCCGATTTTGAAGAGTTGGAGAAAATGGATTTAAGTCATGTCAAATTGATGTGGACGAATTATCCTAATATGCCAACTGGTGCGAATGCACGGATGGAGACTTACTGCAAGTTGGTGGATTTTGCCAAGCGTCATAATATCGTGGTTGTCAATGATAATCCTTATTCGTTCATCTTGAATGAAAAACCTATCTCCCTGCTTCAGGTGGAGGGAGCAAAGGATTGCTGCATCGAGTTCAACTCAATGAGTAAGAGTCATAATATGCCAGGCTGGCGTGTAGGAATGTGCGCCTCAAATGCGAGATTTATCGACTGGATATTGAAGATAAAGAGCAATATCGACTCTGGTACGTTTCGTGGCATTCAGTTGGCTGCTGCTGAGGCGTACAACAACAGTGAGGAATGGCACCATAATGCGAATGTCGTTACTTATAAGGACAGGCGCAAGTATGCAGAAAAGATAATGACAGAATTGGGCTGTATCTTCGACTCGAATCAGGTGGGTATGTTTCTGTGGGGCAAGATACCTGATACATATTCCAACTGTGAGGAGCTGACAGAAAAGGTGCTGCACAACGCCCGTGTGTTCATCACTCCTGGTTTTATCTTCGGCAACAATGGCGACAGGTATATCCGCATCTCCCTTTGTGCCAAGGATGACAAAATCCAAGAGGCATTAGAGAGAATAAAAGCAATGTAATATGTTTAATCTTAATTCAAATAACATGGAACTTGAATTACAACCGCTTAATCTTCCAAGCGAAAACAAACGTCTTACGGTGATTGCCGGTCCGTGCTCTGCCGAGTCAGAGGAACAAGTAATGACAACAGCCAAACAGTTGGCTGAAAAGGGCTGTCACATTTTCCGTGCCGGGGTGTGGAAACCGCGTACAAAACCAGGTGGTTTTGAAGGGCATGGCGAGAAGGCACTGCCATGGTTGCAACGAGTGAAAGAAGAAACCGGTATGTTGACCTGTGTTGAGGTGGCTACGCCCGAACATGTGGAGTTGGCACTGAAATATGGAGTTGACATTTTCTGGATTGGGGCACGCACGTCGGCTAATCCTTTTGCAATGCAGGCTATTGCCGATGCCCTCAAAGATATAGACATCCCTGTATTGGTGAAAAATCCTGTTAACCCTGATCTTGAGCTGTGGATAGGTGCAATGGAGCGTCTCAACCAGGCAGGTATCAAGCGACTTGCCGCCATTCACCGTGGTTTTTCAAGTTATGACAAGAAGATTTACCGCAACCTTCCGATGTGGCAGATTCCTATCGAGTTGCGCCGCCGCATCCATAATCTGCCAATCTTCTGTGACCCCAGTCATATTGGTGGCAGAAGGGAACTGATTGCGCCACTCTGTCAGCAGGCTATGGATCTTGGCTTCAACGGTCTTATAGTGGAAAGTCACTGTGATCCCGACAGTGCATGGAGCGATGCGAAACAGCAGATTACACCAGATGTGCTCGACTATATTCTCGGTCTGCTCGTAATCCGTGATGAGACGGTTACAACAGAGGGTATCAACACACTGCGAAAACAGATTGATGAACTTGACAACCAACTTATGGAAATCATTGCAAAGAGAATGCGTGTATGCCGTGAGATAGGTCAGTATAAGAAGGAACATAACATGACAGTGTTGCAGGCTTCCCGTTACAATGAGATCCTTGACAAGCGTGGGGCACAGGGCACACTCTGCGGTATTCATCCTAATTGTGTCAAGACGGTTTTCGAGGCTATCCACGAGGAGTCAGTAAGACAGCAGATCGAGATTATCAATAAGCAATAATGTTTAGTTCAAAATAATTTCACACCCATGAAAATTCTGGTACTTGGAGCAGGAAAGATGGGAAGTTTCTTCCTCGACCTGCTCAGTT
>JAJPZD010000293.1 GCA_021204605.1 Prevotella sp. | reverse complement strand
GGGGGAACGGCCTGGCAAAGTTACAACAATACAAACCTGTCTCCAAATTTTATCGTCAATTGCTGCGAGATAATCCCCCCGTCGTTCAGTGGCATGTGTAATTTTTTAGTTTTTATAGTCATATATAGATATTATTTTATATATTTGCATTTAAATAGTAATATATCACTATAATGATAAACCAGAATTATATAACGAATTACGAAATAATAAGAGTTTTGGCGCAGCGTATCAAGGAATATCGCCTTGCGGCAAGGATCAGTCAGAAGGAAATGGCGGAGCAGTCGGGCGTGGGGCTCGCTACAATCAGTCATTTTGAGCAGGGTGTCATAACAAATATGACGTTGAGCAATTATATTTCCCTTATGCGTGTGGTGGGTATGGAAAGGCAGATGCTGGAACTGCTGCCAAAACTGCCCATGCCCCCAATGGCACTGAAACAGATAAACAAATTAATCCCCAAAAGAGCAAGGAGAAAATAACTGATTTCTAAATTCTTGTGAAAATTACGCCTTAAAATTTGCAATGTAAAGAATAAATCCCTATCTTTGCGAAAGAGAAAGAAACAGACCGTATTGGTTCGATCGGGATACTCATCAAATAAATACTGAAAACCGGGATGATTTCTTTTGCTAATGGCGGGCCACAATGCCTTCGGGTATAGCTGTAGAGTCGGTGGATTACAAAGGCGGAGAACTCTCAAATCTTATATAGCTCGGAGTTTCATCACATCACTGGTACGGTCTTTAATATAAGGGCAGGATTGCGGTCTTGCCCATATTTTTAATAACACAATAATATATAAGAATATGTTTTCTGGAATTGTAGAGACTGCTGCAGAAGTGGTTGCGATAGAGAAGGACGGCGGGAATGTGAACCTCACGATGAGATGTCCTTTTGTTGACGAGTTGAAGATTGACCAGAGTGTGTCACACAATGGCGTGTGCCTGACGGTTGTGAGTATTAAAGACGGGTGCTATACTGTTACCGCCGTGCAGGAGACGCTCGACCGCTCCAACCTCGGTTTGTTGAAGGTGGGGGATAAGGTAAATGTGGAGCGTTCTATGGTGATGAACGGCAGGTTGGACGGTCATATCGTACAAGGACACGTTGACATGACAGCAGAGTGCATAGAGGTGAGGGAAGTTGACGGCAGCACATATTTCACGTTCAAGTATAAGTTTGACAAGGAGATGGCACGTCGCGGCTATTTCACTGTTGACAAGGGAAGCGTATCAGTGAATGGTGTATCTCTTACTGTCTGCAACCCGACAGCAGATACATTTCAGGTTGCCATCATCCCATATACCTTTGAGAACACCAATTTCCGTGACATCAAAGTCGGCACTCGTGTAAACATCGAGTTTGACATCCTCGGCAAATACATAGCAAGACTGCATGAATTTGATGCAGAGTGAAAAACGTTTACATTTTTATCGAACTATGTTAAATAAATTATGAAATATTAATATATAAATATCTAAGTCGATAAAATGGATAATTGTCTCTATAAAGTAGTGATAATTATCCATTTTATTTTATTGTATGTATAATTATTCTTACATTTGCATAGATTATATTTATAAATATGAAGATAAGTAAGATTTTTATCGTTGCAACCATGCTGTTGGCTGTTAATGCAGCGTGGGGTGATGACGCATCAGACGGGGCAAAGCAGTGGACGTTGAAGGATTGCATTGACTATGCCATGGAGAACAACATCACCATAAAGACAGGTAAGTTGTCGGTTCTCTCCGCACAAGAGGATGTAAATGCGGCAAGCGGACAACTATTTCCCTCGTTGTCATTCTCAACAACCCATCAGGTGGGTTACAATCCATTTCAAGACAGTAAGGAAGGCACCGACAAGGTGAGTTATTCTGGCGACTACGGACTGAACGCCAACTGGACAGTTTGGGACGGCAACAAAATCAGGAACAATGTGAAGTTGCAGAAGTTAGCAAACCAAGAAGCAGAGTTGGATGTCGATGAGCAGGCAAACAGCATTCAGGAACAGATAGTGCAGCTTTACGTGCAAATACTATATGTCAGCGAGGCTGTGAAAGTTGACGAGGAAATACTTGAGATAAGCAAGCAGAACACCTCACGTGGTGAGGAGATGTATAATGTGGGTTCAATATCGAAAGCCGACCTTTCAGAATTGCAGGCACAGTTGGCTTCCGATGAATATAATCTTGTAAACATCAAGGGAACACTTGAGGATTACAAGTTGCAGATGAAATATCTGCTTAGGCTTGATTACAACTATGATTTTGATATAGCATTGCCCGCAGCATCCGACGAGCAGGCATTGTCGGCTATCCCGTCAGTGGAGAGCGTCATAGAGCCGGCGTTGGACAACCGTCCGGAGATTAAGAACGCCATGCTGAACATCGAGAGCAGCAGTCTTGATTTGAGTATCGCAAAATCAGGCTATGGTCCTACTATCGGTCTTACTGGAGGTGTCGGCACGAGCACCATGACAGGAATGGGGTATAGTTGGAGCAGTCAGATGAAGAAAAACCTTAGTGGGTCATTAGGTGCGACGTTGAGTATTCCTATTTTTGATAACCGTTCCACAAAGACATCCGTCAACAAGGCGAAGATAGAGCTGGAGCAGGCTAAGCTCAATGCTGCCGACGCACAAAGCAGTCTTGCTCTTACAATAGAGGGTTTCTGGATCAATGCCACTACCAACCAGGAGAGATTCAAATCAGCTCAAGTCAGCGTTATGAGTGCCTCTGACAGTTATGAGTTGCTTTGCGAGCAGTTTCGTTTGGGCTTGAAGAACATCGTGGAACTGACCACGGGCAAATCCGCGTTGCTAAACGCTCAGCAGAGCCGATTGGAGAGCAAGTACATGACAATACTATATATGGAGTTGCTTGAGTTCTACAAAGGAAACGAAATGAATATAATATAAAATACAGATATGAAAAACAAGAAGAAGATTACTACTATTGTGGTAGTTGTTGTTGTCGTTGTTGTTGTATTATGCCTGATTTTCTGCGGTAAGAAAAGCAAGGAAATATCCTACGATACGGCAGAGGTTACGGAGGCAACCATTTCCAACAGTGTAACAGCTACAGGTACTATTGAGCCTGTGACATCGGTAGATGTAGGTACGCAGGTGTCAGGTACGGTGGCCAAGTTGTATGTTGACTACAACAGCATTGTGAAGAAAGGGCAGCTTATTGCGGAGCTTGACAAGACAAACCTTATCAGTGAGTTGAACATCGCCAAGGCGAGCCTGA
>JAJPZD010000094.1 GCA_021204605.1 Prevotella sp. | reverse complement strand
TTCCGAATCTTGAGGTTGAGCAGGGATTTACTAATTTCCTCTTGCCGTTTTATATCAAGAACAAAGATAAAAAAGCCAGCGATTTCCTTGATAATTTTGTATGTGATGTTGAGGAAGGCCGTCCGGAGTGTTTCATGTCAAGTATGAAAACGCTTTTGGACGGCAATAGTTACCAGATAGCGGGTAAGTTGGAGATATATTTCCAGAATGTGATGTGCCTGATATTCAAGATAATGGGTTTCTATACGCAAGTGGAGTATGCCACTTCTGATGGACGGATAGACATTGTAGTAAAAACGAAAAACTATATTTATCTAATAGAAGTTAAGGTGGATGTTCCTGCAGATGAGGCTCTTGCGCAAATAGAGGCCAAAGACTATGCCAAAGTGTTTGCCGCAGATGAACGTAAACTATATAAAATCGGTGTATGCTTCTCGAACAAAACACGCAGTATTAGTGAATATAAAATAAAAACCTAAGAACCACACCAACAAGCCCCACCCCGGCCCTCCTTAGGAGGGAGTTTAGTTACATAAAAGACGATAAACAAGCAATACAGCCCCAAGCAAAATTTTTAGCTATAGAAGTGACTCCAAAGTCTCCCCTAGGGGAAGATTTAGAGGGGGCTTTGCTTTTTGCATGAATTATTGGCAGACACATTGGCGAAAACATGAAAACATACTTGCTGACAACTTGCGAAACTTAAGTAAAATATTTTATCTATCCTGTCCTGTTTTCACCAATACATTACCAAAAAATCAAAATCAGGAACAGTATTATAGATATGTTTGAATAAGTTTCAAAGATGATTGTTGATACATTAGACCCTTATATCAAGCAAAATTCTATGCAAACATACGCCCCTTCGTGGCGTTGTCCTCAGTAAACTGGGACCCTACACTTTGCTATAGTTGTGCCTACACGTGGATGAATGATGATAAAAATCGCATGCTTCTGCCAAATTAAATCAAAGATCCAAACTTCAGATACTTGTATAGATAATTCTCCAATTAGATAGTGTAAAAAAATCAGGCGGTAAGTTTGAGCTTGCCGCCTGATCATTATTTGTAAAAATATAACGATCTTACATATCTTCCACTGCAGCCTGAGCCGCTGCCAATCTTGCGATAGGCACACGGAATGGGGAACAGCTTACATAGTTGAGGCCTACGGAGTGGCAGAACTTCACGGAAGAAGGCTCACCGCCATGCTCACCGCAGATACCGCAAGGCAGGTCTGGCCTGGTGGCACGTCCCTTCTCAACGGCAATCTTCACGAGCTGACCGACACCCTTTCTGTCAAGCACTTGGAATGGGTCAACCTTGAGGATTTTCTTTTCGAGGTAAACGGGCAAGAAGCTGGCGATGTCATCACGGCTGTACCCGTAGGTCATCTGCGTGAGGTCGTTGGTACCAAAGCTGAAATACTCAGCACTCTGGGCGATCCTGTCGGCAGTGAGTGCTGCACGCGGAATCTCGATCATCGTACCCACCTTGAACTCAATCTCAACGCCCTCTTCCTCGAAGAGCTCCTTAGCGGTCTGACGTATCACCTTTTCCTGCGCCTCGAACTCATATACAATACCGATGAGAGGAACCATGATTTCAGGGCGAGGATCATACCCCTCTTTCTTCAACTGAATGGCAGCGCCGAGAATGGAACGTGTCTGCATAGCGGTAATCTCCGGATAAGTATTTCCGAGACGACAGCCACGGTGCCCCAGCATCGGGTTGTGCTCACTAAGGTTGTTGACACGCTGCTGTATTTCCTTAACCGTGATACCCATCTCCTCAGCCATAATCTTCTGGCCTTCGAGATCGTGAGGCACGAACTCATGCAATGGCGGGTCGAGCAAGCGGATGTTCACTGGATAACCGTCCATAGCCTTAAGGATTCCATAGAAGTCCTGCTTCTGGTAGGGCAACAGTTTAGCAAGAGCCTTCTCACGCCCATCAACGGTGTCAGAAAGAATCATCTCACGCATAGCCTTTATCTTCTCGTTCTCGAAGAACATGTGTTCCGTACGGCAGAGGCCGATACCAACGGCACCGAAACTACGCGCCACCTCGGCATCATGAGGCGTGTCAGCATTGGTACGGACGACGAGTCTCGTATATTTGTCACAAAGGTTCATCAGAGCGGCAAAATCGCCTGTCACCTCGGCGGGCTTTGTCTGCACCTCACCCAAATAAACCTCACCCGTAGAGCCGTTGATAGAGATATAGTCGCCCTCTTTCAATACGAAGCCCTCTATCTCCACCGTGCGAGCCTTATAATTTACGCTAAGAGCACCAGCACCGGAAACGCAGCACTTGCCCATACCACGCGCAACGACAGCAGCATGAGAAGTCATACCACCCCTTGCGGTAACGATACCCTCGGCAGCTGCCATGCCGGCAAGGTCCTCCGGGCTTGTCTCGATACGGACCATAACGACACGGTGCCCATCGGCACGCCATTTAGCGGCATCATCGGCAAAGAATACTATCTGACCGCAGGCAGCACCAGGAGAAGCAGGCAGTCCACGTGTAAGCACCTTAGCCTTCTTGAGAGCGTCCTTATCGAAAATGGGATGAAGGAGCTCATCGAGCTTGTTAGGCTCACAACGCTCAAGGGCTGTCTTCTCGTCGATCTCGCCCTCTTTCAAAAGATCCATGGCAATCTTTACCATTGCCGTACCAGTGCGTTTCCCGTTACGGGTCTGCAAGAACCAGAGTTTGCCCTCCTGAACTGTGAACTCCATGTCCTGCATATCATGATAGTGGTGTTCCAGTTTCTTTTGAAGAGCATCCAACTCAGCATAGATTTCAGGCAAAGCCTCCTCCATAGAAGGGTATTTTGAGGAACGTTCCGCTTCGGAAATTCCCTGCTGCTGAGCCCAGCGGAGAGAGCCCTCCTTAGTGATCTGCTGCGGTGTACGGATACCGGCCACGACATCCTCTCCCTGAGCGTTTACAAGGTACTCACCATTGAAACAATTTTCACCGGTAGCGGCATCACGGCTGAAACAAACGCCCGTGGCCGAAGTGTTGCCCATATTTCCGAACACCATTGCCATTACCGATACCGCCGTTCCCCATTCTGCCGGTATGCCTTCCATCTTGCGATAGAGGATAGCGCGCTCGTTCATCCAACTGTCAAACACAGCACAGATAGCACCCCAGAGCTGCTCCATAGGATCTGTGGGGAAGTCCTTTCCTGTCTGAGCTTTTATAGCCTCCTTGAACAGAACCACCAACTGTTTGAGCTCGTCAACGTTCATCTCGTTGTCGAGGGTGATTTTCCTTACCGATTTCACTTTCTGTATGATTGCCTCAAAGGGGTCTATGTCCTCCTTGTTGATTGGTTTCATACCTAAGACCACATCACCGTACATCTGCACGAAACGACGGTAGCTGTCGAAAGCAAATCTCTCGTTGCCCGTCTTCTTGGCAAGGCCGACGACAACATCATCGTTGAGGCCAAGGTTCAAAATGGTATCCATCATTCCCGGCATAGAGGCGCGGGCACCAGAACGAACACTGACAAGCAGAGGATTCTCCACGTCACCAAACTTGCTGTTCATAAGCTGCTCAATATGATGAACCGACTTTATCACATCGTCCTTCAACAAGGCGACGACAGCATTCTTACCCTTCTCAAAATACTCATTACATACTTCTGTAGTAATGGTGAAACCAGGAGGCACAGGCACTCCGATAAGATTCATCTCAGCCAGATTGGCACCCTTACCACCGAGCAGATTTCTCATATCCGCCCTTCCTTCGGCCTTCCCATTACCGAACGTGTAAACTCTTTTTTCTGTCATAATCAGTTATGTTTTCCGTGTATATATAAACATGATTTTTTATTTTTTGCAAAAGTAGCTAAATTAAACTATTATTACAAACATTTGAAGTTGTTTTTTGCATAATGGAGATTGCATATCATACATGGTGGAAAAAATAATATTTTATTTTGTTGGCCAACCTATTTACATTATCTTTGCAAAAGTTAAGCAACTTCGGAAAAATTGCGAGTAAATTCTCGTTCGCTCATTTATGCGAACAATATCAAAAAGATGGGACAAGTCAGACTGTTAATTATCTGCATCTCACTATTGTCGTGTGTTTCCACGAATGCCCAGTTGAAGTGGAACTCACGCTATCAGGCATATATTGACCAATACAAAGACTTGGCAATATCGCAAATGTTGAAATACAACATCCCGGCGAGCATCACGTTGGCACAGGGTCTGCTTGAAAGTGGTGCAGGAATGAGCGAGTTGGCAATCAAGGGCAACAACCATTTCGGAATAAAATGCCATGACTGGACGGGGAAGACGATACACTATGATGATGACGAGAGAGGGGAGTGCTTCAGAAAATACAAAAATGTATTAGAGAGCTATGAGGACCACAGCAAGTTTTTGCTACGTCCCCGTTACAGCAAGCTGTTCACGTTGAGGCGGACAAACTACAAGGGTTGGGCTAATGGGTTGAAGTCGTGTGGCTATGCCACCAGTCCTACATACGCCAAGAATCTCATAGAGTTAATCGAGCTGTACAAGCTATACCAATACGATTCAGCCTCTAAATACGACAAGTTCATAGTTGACCACACAGGTATTCCCGGTGCATTCTCGCATGAAATCTACTCCAACAACAACAACTATTACCTGATAGTAAGGTCGGGCGATACGTTCCGGTCATTGGCAAAGGAGACGCATATCTCATACCGCAAACTTGCCAAATATAATGAAAGAGACAAGAAAGACGTGTTGATTGAAGGAGAACGCATATATCTTAAACAAAAGCAGAAAAAGGCGGCAAAGACCTACAAGAAGCGCCCTCACATAGTTAACGATGGCGAGAGCATGTATTCAATAGCACAATATTATGGAATTAGATTAGAGAGTCTTTATAAAATGAACCACCTGAGTCCGTATTATACCATCAAGGTCGGGGACAAACTTCGGGTTAGATAGAGGGAAGAACGTTAAGAGTGAAGAGTTAAGAATTAAGAGTGGATGCGGCTGAAGCCGAATGTATTCAAATGAAAAATGAAGAATGAAGAATTCTTTTTTGCTTAATTTTGGATTAAGGATAATGTTGAAAAAGTGCTCTGCAATAATTTTAGCAGGTGACAAAATTTCAGTTTATTATATGACAAAAATTCGTGGAAGGGTTTTTTGGCACGGTTTTCGCTATGCGATATGTGAATAACTATAGCATATTCAAAATACATATAATATAACAAACTAAAAACATAAAAATATGAACATTCAACCATTGGCAGACCGCGTGTTGGTGAAACCGGCAGCGGCAGAAGAGAAAATCGGCGGTATCATAATACCCGATACGGCAAAAGAGAAACCACTGCACGGCACAATCGTTGCCGTGGGGAAGGGCACGAAGGATGAGGAGATGATCCTCAAGGCAGGTGACGAGGTACTCTACGGCAAATATGCAGGGACAGAATTGGAGTATGAGGGAGTGAAATACCTTATGATGCGCCAAAGTGATGTGCTCGCTATCATTAAATAATTGTTGAAAGTCAAACAAAAGAAAGGAAAACATAAAATGGCAAAAGATATCAAATTCAACATGGAGGCCCGTGACCTTCTGAAAAAGGGAGTTGACCAGTTGGCAAATGCGGTAAAGGTGACACTTGGTCCCAAGGGCCGCAACGTGATTGTAGAGAAGAAGTTCGGAGCACCCCAGATTACCAAGGACGGTGTCACGGTGGCCAAAGAGATAGAGCTTGAGGACCACTTTGAGAACACGGGAGCGCAGCTTGTGAAGAGTGTGGCAAGCAAGACGGGCGATGATGCGGGAGACGGGACGACGACGGCCACTATTTTAGCCCAGAGCATTATCAACGTGGGTTTGAAGAACGTTACGGCAGGTGCTAACCCGATGGATTTGAAGCGGGGTATCGACAAGGCAGTAGCCGCTGTTGTGGAATATATCAAGAATACTTCAGAGAAGGTAAACGACGACTATGACAAGATTGAGCAGGTAGCGGCCGTAAGTGCCAACAACGACCCGGAGATTGGGAAACTTCTCGCCGATGCAATGCGCAAGGTGACAAAAGACGGTGTGATCACCATTGAGGAGAGCAAGAGCCGTGACACCCATATCGGTGTAGTAGAGGGTATGCAGTTTGACAGAGGCTACCTCAGCAGTTATTTTGTTACAGACACCGACAAGATGGAATGCAGCATGGAGAGCCCATACATATTGATATACGACAAGAAGATAAGCAACCTGAAAGACTTCCTGCCAATATTGCAGTCAGCCGTTGAGAGCGGCCGCCCATTGCTGGTAATTGCCGAGGACGTCGACTCGGAGGCACTCACCACATTGGTAGTAAACCGTCTGCGCAGCAACCTGAAGATATGTGCTGTCAAGGCACCAGGCTTCGGAGACAGGAGGAAGGCGATGCTTGAGGACATAGCAGTGCTCACTGGCGGCCTTGTAATCAGTGAGGAGAAGGGATTGAAACTTGAGCAGGCGACTCTTGAGATGCTCGGCACATGCGACAAGGTAACGATTACGAAGGACAACACCACAATAGTAAGCGGTGCCGGCGACAAGCAGCTCATCGCCGACCGCGTGGCCCAGATAAAGAACGAGATTGCCAATACGACGAGCAGTTACGACAAGGAGAAGTTGCAGGAGCGTCTTGCCAAGTTGGCAGGCGGTGTTGCAGTGCTCTATGTCGGCGCCAACAGTGAGGTAGAGATGAAAGAGAAGAAGGATAGGGTTGACGATGCCCTGTGTGCCACACGCGCCGCCATTGAGGAGGGCGTGGTAGCCGGTGGCGGTACGACCTACATCCGTGCCTTAGACACGTTGAAAGATTTGAAGGGCGACAATGCCGATGAGCAGACAGGTATCAATATCATAGAGCGTGCCATTGAGGAGCCTCTGCGCCAGATTGTGGAGAACTCAGGCTGTGAGGGAGCCGTAGTGGTACAGAAAGTCAAGGAGGGAAGTGGTAATTTCGGTTACAACGCCCGTACGGACATATACGAGGATTTGTTCAAGGCAGGCGTGATAGATCCTGCAAAGGTGGCACGTGTAGCCCTTGAGAATGCGGCTTCGATAGCCGGCATGTTCCTCACCACAGAATGCCTTATCGTTGACAAGCCGGAGGAGAAACCGGCGGTGCCAATGGGTGCTCCTGGCATGGGCGGAATGATGTAATCTGCAAAGCGTAGATAACAAAAAGAGGAGCGTTTTTAGAAAAATGCTCCTCTTTTATTATTTTTCGTTGAAAAAGGGTGAATTTTTTTGCACAAAATATTTGAAGATATCGATAAACGCATTACATTTGCGTTATCAAATAGGAGTAAATTAAGGTTCATAAACCTTTAAAAGGACATAATTTTTTGATTTGTTTTAGTAGATTAGTTTTTAAGTAGTTTGTTTTTTGGAAATCATTTGCCGTGAGGCAGATGATTTTTTATGTCCCCTACCCTTTCCTTTAACTACACATTATGCCAACAAGCGTTTCACGATAGTTGAGATCTTGCCGCCTTCGGCCTTGCCAGCCATTTTCTTGGAAGCGATACCCATCACCTTGCCCATATCCTTCATGCCCATTGCACCAGTCTGAGCGATTATCTCCTTCACGGCAGTCTCTATCTCCTCATCGGTCATCGGTTTCGGAAGATAAGTCTCTATGACAGCCACTTGCGCCAATTCAGCCTCTGCAAGGTCCTGCCTGTTCTGCTGTGCGAAGGTGGCAGCCGATTCCTTTCCCTGCTTAGCCAACTTAGACAGAAGTTTCAAAGCGGTATCATCCTCAAGCGTGTCGTTAGCTCCAGGGGCAGTCTTAGCCTCAAGGAACACCTTCTTAATGTTGCGAAGCGTCTCGAGCCTCACCTTGTCGCGAGCCTTCATCGCCTCCTTAATGTCATTGCTGACCTGATCAAACAAATTCATATCAATATTTATTTTATTTCTTATTTTATTTCTTTAATTCGGGGATGTTTCACCTCATCCGAATTTAATAGTGCCTGAAATCTGTGGATTCTCGTTTTCCTCTTTTCTGTTCCTGCCGGTAGCCCTGTTGAGTATTTCGTCTTTCTCCACGCTGGTACGTTTGTAAGTAGGCGTTGACTCAACGGCAGAGATAACATCATCATTATCAAGATCCTCCACACGGAAGAGGTAGATGTTCGGTCGGCGGGGACGTTTCTTGGGTTTCTCACTCAGCCCATAATAACGTCTGCGTCTTTCCGCCTTCTCCTCGTCTTGCTCTGACTTCCTTGCCATATCCTCAATCTGCTCAAGAGTATATTTGCCCACATGACCGTTGGAGTTGACAATATTGCCGATACCGAAACCCGTGGCAAGGATAGTAACCTTCACTTTCTCGCCCAAGTCAGGGTCAAAGGCCACACCCCACTTAGTCTCAAAGTCTTCTGCCAGCTTATCGGTGAAATCCGTGATATAGTCCATTTCCTCTACCATCAGGCCGCCCTTGTTGCCCTCTCCACCACTGAACGAGATATTGAGAAGTATTTTTTTGGAAGAGAAGATATCGTTGTTGTTGAGCAGAGGAGAATCAAGCGCACTCTCTATGGCAGCCTTTACACGCCCCTCGCCCTCACCGTAGCCGGTACTCATAATAGCGACACCGCCATTCTTCATCACCGTCTGGACATCGTTGAAGTCAAGGTTTATACGTCCATGCACTGTGATAATCTCCGCTATGCTCTTTGCTGCGACGCACAGAGTGTCATCAGCCTTGTCGAAAGCCTCCATAAGCGTCATATTGGAGCATATCTCACGCAGGCGCTCATTGTTGATAACGAGGAGGGCATCGACATGCTTTGCAATCTCCTCGACACCATCGAGAGCCTGGTCGATTTTCTTCCTTCCCTCGAAACGGAAAGGAATAGTAACGATACCCACTGTGAGTATGCCCATTTCCTTTGACACCTGCGCAATGACAGGTGCTGCTCCAGTGCCTGTACCACCGCCCATACCAGCGGTGATGAATACCATCTTCGTACCGTCGTTGAGCATTTTCCGGATGTCATCGATGCTCTCCTCAGCGGCCTTGCGTGCCCTTTCAGGGACGTTACCGGCACCGAGACCTTCAGTGCCCAGCAACAGATGTACAGGCACGGGGGAGTCGTTAAGAGCCTGCTGGTCGAGGTTGCACACCACGAACGAGACATCGTGAATACCCTCACGATACATGTGGTTTACGGCATTGCTGCCTCCGCCACCGACACCGATAACCTTAATAATGCTTTTCGGTTTCTCAGGGTCGCCGAAATCAATATTTCTGTGCACCATCCCCTTATTATTATTATGCACGTCTTGGGAATCTTCCGGTTCACCAAAGCTCAATGTCCTAAACTTATCACTCATATCTGTCTGTTGTTTTTTCATTATTGAATCTTGCGCTCAACTTATAAACCACGTATGGTCAGTCCTCCTCCTTTATCAAACCGCTAAGGAAACTCTTTATCTTCTTAAACGACTTGTTGACACCCGGTTTTTTCTTTTCCGGTTTTTCCACATCTTTTTCGGGCTCTACGGGAGGAGGAACAACGCCAGGCTTTAAATCACGGGCATTGCGTGTCACATCACTTTGAGGCGTTTCCTCAACAGGTTTGACAGGAGTAGTGCTTCCCTCAAAGATATCCTGCTGCTCAGGCACTTCCATGCCGGCACAATTAATATCTCCCTTAGCGAGGATACCGAGCACCGTATTCATCATGGCATCATGCGCATTGATATCAGCATCCTTGGCGACAATTTTCTGCGTAACGAAATTCGCCACCCGGACCTTGTCGATAGCAGTATATTTGCGGAAAGCCTTCTCGATATTCTTCATGTTCGAACCGCCTCCCGTGAGAATGATACCCCCAAGCAGTTTCTCGAAATACTCATTGGGTATCTGGTAGCGCACGTTTTCTATTATCTCCTGCAGACGTCCCTCCACAATTTTTATGAACTCGGTGCTCTTAACCTGTCTCTCCACATCGATGGGGTACGACAGTGTCTCGTCAATCTCGCTCTCTTCAGTGAAAGCGTTGGCATATTTGAGTTTCATCTCCTCTGCCTTGTCATCATCGATTTTCAGAGAGGCGATATCCTTGGTGATGTTGTTGCCACCCAAAGGAATTACAGCTAAGTGTCGGAGAATATTCTTGTAATAAACAGCTACGGTGGTAGTTCCCGCACCGATGTCAACAAGCACGCAACCAGAGCTTTTCTCGTTGTCGGTCAACACGCTGTCGGCAAGTGCCAATGGAGAGAGATAAGTCTCCGCGATAGGCACCTTGGCATCCTTGAAACAAGAGTGGAAAGAGGTGTAGAACTTATCCCTGCAAAGTATATTGAGGAAATTGCCCTCCAATTTCTGGCACTGGATACCCTCTGGGTCAATTTCGAGGCTGTTGTTGACCAAATATTCCTGTGGCACGGAGTTGATGATACTCTGGTCGGGATAAGAAGCGTTTCTGTTGCGGTCCATCATCCTGTTGACCATCTGTGAGGTCACACTTGTGGATTCATAGAAACTCTCCACTATATTATTGTTGACACTATGGATTGACTGCCCTCCGATACCCACATAGACCTGTGCGATATCCTGTTTAAGTTTCGCTTTAAGTTTCGCCACAATGTCAGAAATGCATTTAACCGTCTGTGTTATCTTATAGACGGTACCTTTACGTATGAAAGACGAGGAGTCTTCCTTCGCCACGGCGAGAATCGAGATGCTGCCATCGGGGTTCTTGCGCCCTGCGATGCCTGTAATTTTCGATGAGCCGAGCTCAATTGCCACTATGAATTCCTTCGCTGCCATATCTGCTCCTATTTGTTCTGTTTATTTTTCTATTCCAATTGTCTTTTCTTACAAATTATCTGGTTGTCGAACTCGATATTGATGTAAGAATACCTGTTCCAGCCAGCCTGACTCAATCCGTACTTATAGAATTTCGCCAATTTATCGAGTTTGTTATTGACAAAAGAGTGTATCAACTCTCTGCGCTGATTGACATACTTAGTCTGAGGCAGTTTCCCGAGATAGATGATATGCTCTCCCACTCTGGGCACAAGTTCTATGCCAAGGTCAGGCAACACATTGATCTGGACTATCTGATTGTTCCATAACTCATCAGCCATCACCTCGATTGCGAGGTTGCACAAGTAGTTGCGTGCAAACCTCTCACTGATATTACCTGTAGCGATGATAAGGTCAGAGACATACTTGGAGTTGGGCATTACACCACCATGATCATCAACGTAGTAGTCATCTCCCTTGTTGTTTTTTATCCTTATTATCGGCAGTCGTTGTGTGATATTGATGTTGACGCAACCATCGGTAGTCTTGTAGCACTGGGCGGTACTGACAAAAGGGCTCACCTTAAGCAGATCCTCAATATCTCTCGGATTTATGCTTGCCATTTTCTTCTTGAAAGGATACAGTTTGGCATGTTCCAATATCCGTTTTATCTCGTCTGCACTGAGAAAGCCGTTGGTACTCTCATCCTCGATATTTATTGACACCTTGGTACATATCGGGTACATCTCCTTCGGTTTGTTGAAGGAGGTCATTGCCAATACCAAATAAGCGCAAAATACAATGGTAAGCAAAGTGAGTAATGTCCTTTTAATTCTCAGTCGCATAACTGCATTTTATCTTTAAGTATTCTCTCCATCTGTGGCACATAGTTGTCAAGGTCGCCGGCGCCCAAGACCTCCAATACCTCAAACTCATTATCCTTCACGAAGTCAACAACCTCATGTAGATGTATCATCTTCCTGTCAATACCCGGTTTCAGACTGTCGTAAATCAGAGCAGACGAGACGCCGGGTATCGGCTCCTCGCGGGCAGGGTAGATGTCGCAAAGCACCACCTCGTCGAAAAGACTAAGACTATCGGCGAACTCCTTATAGAAGTCACGGGTGCGGGTATATAGATGAGGCTGGAATATTACGGTGAGCCGCCTATTCTGATACAGTTGTCTGATACTTTTCGCACTTTGCCTTATCTCCTCCGGGTGGTGGGCATAATCGCTTAGAAACACCAAATTGTCTGTCTTTATCTTAAAGTCAAAACGTCTGTCAACGCCCTTGAAAGAGCCCATACCGTATCTCAGCTCCTCTGCCGAACAGCCGTTGAGCTGCGACATCGCCATGGCTGCGACACCATTCTCGATGTTGATAGACAGAGGTTGCCCGAGTTGGATATTTCTCACACACTCTATGGGCGAAATGAAGTCAAACGAAATCTCTCCATTGCCAACCTTGATGTTCTCCGCATGGAAGTCGCCCTCATAGCGGCTGTATTCATAAATTCTAACACCCTGCTGCACGTCAGGCCGCAGCTCCAGCCCTTTATGTATTATCAATGCGCCGCCCGGTTGGATAAGAGAGGTGTAATGTCTGAAGCCCTCAAGGTAAGCCTCCTTAGTGCCATATATATCGAGATGGTCAGGGTCGGTGGCGGTGATGACGCTCATCCACGGTCTCAGCCAATGGAAGCTGCGGTCAAACTCATCAGCCTCGATTACCACAAAGTCGCTCTCCTTGCTCAATATATAGTTGGAGGCATAGTTTTTTGAGATGCCCCCAAGAAATGCATTGCAGTCGATACTGCTCTGGTGCATGATATGCGCGCACATCGTGGATGTGGTGGTCTTGCCATGCGTACCTGCCACACAAAGACCCTTGTGCGTGCGAGTCAGCATACCAAGCACCTGCGCACGTTTCTCCACGTCGAAGCCGTTTCCAAGGAAAAACACCAGTTCCTTATGGTCAGATGGCACCGCCGGTGTATAGACAACGAGCACCCCTTCTGGTTTTCGGCACATATAAGGTATCTCGTCCACGTTCTCCTCGTAATGGATAAGCATACCCTCCTTTTCGAGCTGCTCCGTAAGAGTGGAGGGAGTTTTGTCGTACCCAGCCACAACGACACCCCGGTGAAGGAAATAACGGGCAATGGCACTCATGCCAATGCCTCCAATTCCGATAAAATATACAGCCTTTATATCATTCAGTTCCATGTTCTACTACTTACAATGCTTTCCAAAATTAATTTTCAATGCCCGCTGCGTGCAAGTCTGATTACTTCTTGTGCTATGATGTCGGCAGAATCAGGCAGGGCAAGTTTTTTTATGTTTCTACCAAGACGTGCCAATGTATTATCGTCTCTGACCGTCTCGATTGCGAGCCGCAACAGCTGCTCCGGCGCATCGGCATCCTTCACATAGAGAGCGGCAGCTTTCTCCACCAAAGCCATAGCGTTTTTCGTCTGATGGTCCTCAGCCACGTTGGGCGAGGGAACGAGAATCACCGGTTTTCCTATCAAGCAGAACTCCGAGATGCTGCTTGCCCCAGCACGGCTGATTACAAGGTCTGCCGCCTTGTATGCCGCCCCCATGTCGGATATGAAGTCAGTAACCTTTAAATTAGGCATTTCCTTGTGGGCTTTCAACTGCTCCATTATAGAGGCGTTATAGTATTTCCCTGTCTGCCATATAACCTGCACGCCCGACTGCTCCAACAAGTCTAAATGCTGCA
>JAJPZD010000199.1 GCA_021204605.1 Prevotella sp. | reverse complement strand
GCAATATTATAATATCAAAAATCTTTCCACTTTAATATTTTTTATAGAAAATCAACAATTATATGATATTTTTTTAAAATGTCTCAAACAAAAATACCCTCATGCAAAGAAACACAGCAACAAGCCCCACAATGACCCTTGCAATAACTCAAGCAAAAATGAATTTTAATTTTGAAAATCTCTGATTTTCACAACTTCAATTCATGTCCCATTCTTTCTTTTTTTGTCTTAAGGTATTTATAGTCATATTCATTAGGAGTAATCTCAATAGGCACGTTTTCAACTATTTCAAGACCGTAAGCCTCTAAGCCGACACGCTTTGTGGGATTGTTTGTCATAAGCCGCATTTTGTGGACTCCGAGGTGCCTAAGCATCTGAGCACCACAACCATAATCGCGCTCATCAGGCTTGAAACCAAGGTGTATGTTGGCATCAACGGTATCATAGCCCTCCTCCTGCAACTTGTAAGCCTCAATCTTGTTCATCAGTCCGATACCACGCCCCTCCTGCTGCATATAGATAAGCACGCCCTTGCCCTCTTTCTCGATCATCTGCATCGCCTTGTGGAGCTGCTGCCCACAGTCGCACCGCTTGCTGCCAAATATATCACCCGTGGCGCACGAGGAGTGCACGCGCACGAGGATAGGCTCATCCTCCTTCCATTCTCCCTTGATTAGAGCCGTATGTTCCAAACCACTGCTGCGCTGGCGGAACGGTATTAGTTTGAAGTTGCCGTATTCCGTCGGAAGGTTTACCATCGCCCCCACCGTAATGAGCGACTCATGTTTCAGACGGTATGAAATCAAGTCTTTTATGGTGATTACCTTCATGTCATGCTCCTTTGCAAACTCAAGCAACTGTGGCAGACGTGCCATTGTGCCGTCCTCGTTCATTATCTCCATCAACGCCCCGGCAGGATACAGTCCCGTCAAGCAGCAGAGGTCTATTGCAGCCTCCGTATGTCCACACCGTCTCAGTACACCATTTTCCTGAGCATATAGAGGGTTGACGTGCCCTGGTCGTCCAAAAGTCTGCGGCGTAGAGGCAGGGTCAGCAAGAGCCTTAATTGTCTCCGCCCTGTCGTGCGCTGAAACGCCAGTGGTGCACCCTTCCAACTTGTCTATCGTAACTGTAAACGGCGTGCCGAGCGCCGAAGTGTTGTCAACCACCTGACGGGGCAAATCTAACTCCTCACAACGGCTTATCGTTATCGGAGCACACAACACGCCACGCGCATACCTAAGCATGAAATTCACTTTCTCTGTGGTGATCTTCTCTGCCGCGATGATGAGGTCGCCCTCATTCTCACGGTCGTCATCGTCAACAACAATCACAAACTTGCCCTCCTGAAAATCCTTCAGGGCTTCTTCTATAGTGTTTACTTTCAAACTCTCCATTTCTTATTTTTTCTTGATGTTAATTTTCTCAATGCGTGATATTATCGTGTCATTCGTCTGCCTGATACTCCTCATATCATGGTACAGACGCAACCTGAAACGCCACATCCTCAGATACAGGAACACTCCGACAGGAATGATAATGGCAGAGAGGATATTCAGCCACTTGTGCTCAAACGGACGCGTGTGCGCCCTCACCGCAATTATGGGATATTCGTTCAAATACGACAGGATTGCGTTGTCCATGGTGTTCGACAAATCCTCTATCACGTTCTCCAAACGCCCGCTTATATCTTCCACCTTATGGTCGGGACTGTACTTGAAGAACACCTTTATTATATTGGGCGCAAGAAGCAGGTTATGTTCCTTGACATATTCGGCTATCTCATCGTTAATAACACCCAATGTCACCGCATCTGCGGCATAGTCGGGGTCGTTTATAACCACATCCTTGCGGTACAACGCACGTTTGGTGCGAATACCGAACATCTTGCGGATGAAGTTGAGATACAAATCTATGTTGAATACCACAGAATCTTTGTTCGCCTTGTAGGTGAAAAATACGGCAAGAGGCGAGAGTATCACTGTGGCAATGCTCTTGCCAAACCACACCGCCCACATACCACCACGAGCCATACGATAGCCTGCATTGTCGAAGATGTAATACACGATGAACACGGCAACAGAGATTATCACTGGCACTCCAAGTCCACCTTTCCTTATTATCGCGCCAAGCGGCGCACCAATGAAGAAGAAGATAATGCACGACAGGGCAAGGGTGAACTTACCCAACGCTTCTATCTGGTGCTGCCTAATGAGCCTGTCGCCATCAGATGTTATCATACTCTTGAATGTCAGGTCGCTCATCTCTCTATTAACATTTCTCAATGCAGTGTTGACGGCACGCAACTTGGCATTCGCAGGCAAACGGTTGTATATAGAGTCATAACTGTATGTCTTGGTGTCTGCCATCTTCATGGCACGTAAGGAATCGGCTTCCGGCACTTTTATGTCCTCATAATACGCCAATTTCGCATCCTTGTAGAACACCCTGCCGATACTGTCATACATGTGGTTGAGCGAGTCGATGTCGCTGCTTATTTGAGAGAGACTCTTTCCACGTGCGTTGTTTGCCAATACTCCCGCATCGGTCATGTTGAAGTCGGCATCGAAATCTAATATTATATCCTTGTCAACAAACGTCTCCCTGCGGTATGGTATGCTCACGGCCCTTGACACATCCTGCGCCTTCATGTTCTCAAACCACTCACCACTGTGCAGAGTAAGCAACAAGTGCTTCTTGTCTGCCGTGGAACGTAACATACCTGAATCCGCCAATATTATCGCAGCATCATCATAACTGCCCGTGAGCTTGTAGATCATCACCCCATACAACTTTCCCGTCTTTGTGTCCTTCCTCTGCACATACAAGTTACAGTCGGGTATGCCGTCGTAGAATATACCCTCCGGTATCTCCAACTCTGGGTTTTTCTGTTTCATGGACAGCAACAATTGGGTGAACGACATATTGGCACTTGGGGCTATGATGTTCTGAAAATAAAACGAGCCGATAGCAATGAGTATCACAATGAAAATCAGCGACCTGAACGACTGCATAAGAGAAATTCCTGCCGCCTTGATAGCTGTCAGCTCACTGCTCTCGCCTAAGTTCCCGAATGTGATAAGTGATGAAAGCAAGATTGCCAACGGCAATGCCTGTGGAACGAGCATCAAGCTCATATACCAGAAAAACTGTGCCAGCACCTCCATCGACAGCCCTTTGCCTATCAACTGGTCGATGTAACGCCACAAAAACTGCATCATCAATACAAACTGGCATATAAAGAATGTTCCGACAA
>JAJPZD010000248.1 GCA_021204605.1 Prevotella sp. | reverse complement strand
AAGAAAGTACAGAATGGCAAAGGGTGGAAATGGATCTTCGCAAGGAATTTGACCGACTTGAAAAGGCACAGAACGATTTGGGTGATGATAAGACCGCCCAGTCGGTAAATCAGTTGCGTTCTTTAGTGGATAAAGTTATCCGTACCAAGGATATACGTATGGGGTATGACATATTAGACCAGATTGATTCTCTCTATGTTCATTTGACTTTGCTTTATCAATGTATGGGATTTATCCGCTATTATAACAATCATTTCAGTACAGTACATTGGAAAGACAGTTCACGTGCCCGCCAACTGATAAACAAGGGATTGGATGAAATAAACAACCAGCCTACAGTTGAAAAAATTCACCCGATAGCTTGCAGCATTATAGATTTAATGCCTGAAAATGAGAAGTCAGGAGTGCCAGGCGGTATTTTGCATTAAACATAGCTTTTTGCTGTGAGGTCAAAAGTTACGTTTACCGAATAGACTATAACTTTGGTGTGGAAACGTTTTGATTTTCCAATTAAGATTTATTTTAGGACTGTTATTTAATAACTATACACATAAATGCTATACAAAAAGAACGATAAAATAGCTTCTTACACAGTAGTGTTTCCGCACAAGCAGGGGGCTTATGCGGAAACGTACCGTGTGAAAGATTCCACAGGCAAAAAACGTTTTCTAAAACTTATAAGTTACAGCAAACTAAATCATAATCAAATAGATGATAATGGTTGTGTTATTGAAATAGAGATAACCAAACAATTAAATCATCCAAATTTATGCAAATACGTAGATTCCGGCAATTTGATTTTGAATGGAGGACAATATGCTTATCTTGTAACGGAATACGTAAGTGGTGAGACTCTTTCTCAAAAGGTCGTTAGGGAGGGTAGTAGGAGCGTGTATGAAATAAAAAAAATAGCAAAATCTGTGTTGTCTGCTTTGTCTTTTCTACATAAACAACCCATACCAATTATTCATGGAGAGGTGACCATACAGAATATATTGCTTAATCTTACGGGTGGATTAGAAGATTTAAAACTGATAGATTTCGGCAATGCGCGTTTTCTTAATCAGAAACCTGCAAAACCAGATTTGCGTGAGCTGAATGCTTTCTATCTTGCTCCCGAAAGATTTTCAGCCGTAAGTCAGGTGCAGTCTGATTTGTTTTCAGTCGGAGTGTTGATGTATCAATTATTATATGGAAAACTGCCGTGGTTTATTGATGTTTCAAGAATAAAGAATGAGGATAGAGTAGATGCGATATTGTCGGAGCGTCAAAAAGAATTGGATTTGCCACCAATTGAGAGATTTGAATTGGATGATCAATTGGTAAACTGTATAGCAAAGGCTTTGAACTATGATTGTGAGGACAGATTTCAGTCTGCTGACGATTTCATAAAAGCTATTGATGGGGAAATAGTTGTTGAACGTCAGTCACCAAAAAGAAAGGTTCTTTCTGGTGGTTCTCCATATCCTCCACCAACACCCCCATCTTCTCCTAAGAAAGGAGAAGGTTTTGCCGCAGTTGCCGGCATGGACGAACTTAAAGAGCAGCTTCGCAAAGAGGTCATTGAACCGCTCCATAATCCAGAGGAATATGAACGCTATGGTGTTACTATTCCCAATGGAATGCTTTTGTACGGTCCACCTGGATGTGGAAAGACATTTTTTGCCAAACATTTTGCAGAGGAAGTGGGATTCAATTTCATGCTTATAACTCCTGCTAATCTCAAAAGTAGATATGTAAATGCCACTCAGGAGAATATTGCAAATATGTTCAAGGAGGCCGAGGAGAAAGCACCGACTATCATCTTTATTGATGAGATAAACGAACTTGTTCCAAATCGTGAAAGTGATTTGCATGAAATGTCCCGTAGTGCCGTAAATGAAATGTTGGCGCAAATGGACAGGACTGGCGAGCGCAGGATATTTATAATAGGTGCAACGAATTATCCTCATACAATTGACTCTGCCATTCTTCGTGCCGGTCGTCTTGAGAAGAAATATTATATCGGAGTACCTGATATGAAAGCAAGGATTGCTTTATTCAAGTTATATCTCGAAAAAAGACCGTATGATTTCGGCTTGGATTATGACAAACTTGCGTCTCTCACTGAAAATTATGTTTCATCAGATATTCAGTTGATAATCAATGACGCTTCAAGAAATGCGTTGGAATTACATTCCAAAATAACAATGGAACTGTTGATTGCCTCAATTAATAAAACTCGCCCTTCATTGGATGCAAAGGAATTGAAACGATATGAGGACATTCGTATAAAGATGGTGGGAGAATTATCTAAAAAGTCAAATAACGAACGTCCGCATATAGGATTTTTATAAAATTAAATGATTATGACAAAACAAGAATTATATCTGAAAACCATGTTTAGTTGCATGGCATGTGATGGGGACATCGCACCAGAGGAGGTGGAATTGGTGAAAAAAGTAGCCATGAAAACTTCCTTATTTGAGGGATTGGATGTAGAAGGATTGTTGAATACATACATTTCTGAAATAAATCAAAGCGGTTCAAGGTTTCTCAGAAAGTATTTGAATGAACTGGCGGAGGAAGAATTGACTCCAAAAGAAGAAATGACAATTGTTGGTCTTTCAATCAAAATGATTGAGGCGGACAACATCATCCAATATTCCGAGGTGAAGTTTTTCAAAAAAATCCGTTCACGTCTTTCTCTTTCAGATGAACAGATTTTAGAAAAGCATCCTGACAAGGAAGATTTCCTTCTCCCTGACATCAATGTCCTGGAAGAACCGATTTGGGATGAACACACCGTTTTTGCCAATATCCATTTCGAAAAAGCATAATATTTTTGCACAAAGCTCCGTTTGAAAAGAGATAAAGGTCAAAATTATTTGTCAAACACATTTATAGGCTTTAAACATACGATGATAATGGAAATATTCTAAGATGTTTCCCAGCTGAGTTTACAATATCCCAAAAGTAAATACAAGAAGAAATAACATAATTTTAAATCATGTATGTCAGAATTTTTTCAGTTTTTTAATACTTTTGAAAAAGCGTGTGATATGTGTACCGACTTTATGAAAATAATGGCAATAAGTTGGGATATGTCGTATGGTACATTAAACACATTATTGTTTCTTATACTTGGTCCACTTGGTATTTTATGTTATCTCATAGTACCGGTATTGATACATAAAGATTATAGAAAAATATCAATGATACCATTCTGGGTTGGCTCAATATCTATATTTATGTAAGCATGCGGTGAAATGCGTATTTTTAGGAAGTTAATAATGAAGTAACTTTGC
>JAJPZD010000042.1 GCA_021204605.1 Prevotella sp. | reverse complement strand
TCACAATCAACGACTCTCCGTTCTTCGGCAAGGATGGCAAATATGTTACCAGCCGTCATATCGGCGACCGACTGCAAAAGGAACTTGAAAAAAACCTTGCCCTGCGGGTAGAGCCATTCCCCGAATCCACTGATAAGTGGATTGTCAGCGGGCGTGGTGTCCTCCACCTCTCTGTTCTTATCGAGACAATGCGCCGTGAGGGTTACGAGTTACAGGTAGGACAGCCGCAGGTGATCTACAAGGAAATAGATGGCGTAAGGTGTGAGCCTATCGAGGAACTCACCATAAATGTTCCGGAGGAGTATTCCAGCAAGATGATTGATATGGTTACACGCCGCAAAGGAGAACTGACATCTATGGAGACTCAGGCCGACCGTGTGAACATCGAGTTCGACATCCCCTCACGTGGTATCATCGGTTTGCGTACCAATGTACTTACTGCCAGTCAGGGTGAGGCTATTATGGCACACCGCTACAAGGAATACCAGCCCTACAAGGGCGACATCACACGCCGTGTAAACGGCTCTATGATTGCAATGGAGACCGGCATGGCTTACGCCTACTCTATCGACAAGCTACAGGACCGCGGCAAGTTTTTCATCGACCCAGGCGAGGAGGTTTACGCCGGTGAGGTTGTCGGTGAGCACGTTCACGACAACGACCTTGTAATAAATGTTACCAAGGCAAAGCAACTCACCAACACGCGTGCCAGTGGTTCCGACGAGAAAGCACACATCATTCCACGCCTCGTCCTCTCCCTTGAGGAAGCACTCGAATACATCAAGGAAGATGAGTTCGTTGAAGTAACCCCCAAAAGCATGCGCATGCGCAAGGTAATCCTCGACCACAACGAGCGCAAACGTGCCAACAAATCCTGAATTATTGATAATTGACAAAAACTCCCGATGTTTAGAATTCCTGACATCGGGAGTTTTTTATATCTCACACAACATGAAAACATTCATCGCCATCTTGATGTGACTCTAAATTTTTCATCCTTCATTTTCAATTTTTCATTCTTCATTTTTCATTTGCGAAGCATTGTTTTACTTTGCATACGCCACGCTTCTTGTTTCCCGTATCACGGTGATCTTCACCTGACCAGGATACGTCATTTCGTTTTGTATCTTCGTAGCTATCTCGCCTGACAGCTTCTCCGTGTCGTTGTCGTCCAACTTGTCTGCTCCCACAATCACACGAAGCTCACGGCCTGCCTGTATAGCGTATGTCTTTGTAACACCGGGATAACTCATCGCTATCGCCTCAAGGTCATTCAGACGCTTGATATAAGCCTCTACTATCTCACGACGTGCACCGGGACGCGCACCACTTATGGCATCACAAACCTGGACAATGGGAGCAAGCAGAGTGTTCATCTCAACCTCGTCATGGTGTGCGCCGATAGCATTGCAAATATCCGGCTTCTCCTTGTATTTCTCAGCAATCTTAGCCCCGTAAAGTGCATGCGGCAGCTCACTCTCCTCGTCAGGCACCTTGCCAATGTCGTGCAGCAGTCCTGCTCTTTTAGCCTTCTTCGGATTCAAGCCGAGCTCTGACGCCATTACTGCGCAAAGGTTCGCTGTCTCACGGGCGTGCTGCAACAGGTTCTGACCGTAACTGGAACGGTATTTCATCTTCCCGATAACACGGATTAGTTCCGGATGCAGACCATGTATTCCAAGATCTATCGCAGTACGCTTTCCTGTTTCTATCACCTCGTTCTCAAGCTGTTTCTTTACCTTCGATACAACCTCCTCGATACGTGCCGGGTGTATTCGTCCGTCTGCAACCAACTGGTGCAACGCAAGGCGGCATATCTCACGGCGTATCGGGTCAAAGGCAGAAATCACTATCGCCTCCGGTGTGTCGTCAACAACAATCTCCACGCCCGTAGCGGCCTCCAAAGCGCGGATGTTGCGGCCCTCTCTACCGATAATACGCCCCTTCACCTCGTCGTTCTCTATGTGGAACACGCTCACGGAGTTCTCTATCGCAGTCTCCGTCGCCACCCTCTGTATCGTCTGTATCACGATTTTCTTCGCCTGAGCATTCGCATTCAGCTTAGCCTCATCCATTATCTCGTTGATATAGCTTGCGGCATCCGTCCGAGCCTCGTCTTTCAGACTCTCCACCAAACGGTTTTTCGCCTCCTCGGCACTAAGCCCCGACAGCTCCTCCAACTTCGCACGCTCCTGCAACTGCATCTTGTCAAGCTCCGCACGCTTAGCCACGATATATTTCTTCTCGTTCTCTATGCGCTGCTGTTGCTGGTCAACCTCCTGCTTCTTACGCCCAAGATCCTCCTGACGCTGGTTGAGTGTCATCTCGCGCTGCTTCAACTTGTTCTCTGCCTGTTGGAATTTCTGGTTGCGCATCTGCGCCTCCTTCTCAAGTTCTGCCTTCTCATTGAGGAATTTCTCTTTCACCTGCAGCAGTTTCTTCTCCTTCAACACTTCCGCCTCTTTCTTGGCGGTGGCCAACATCGACTTATATTTTCCTGTGGCCACGTACCTAAAAATAACGTAGCCGCCAACACCGCCGACAGCAAGACTCGCTATCACGGCTACAATAATTTGAATATATTCTATCATTTGTTTATTTTATTAGTTAATATTCTCATCCCTCATAAAATGCTGCAACGCACAGTAGAGACATCGTTTTCACGACTTCTCGCCTAATGCTTCCTCTATTTCCGCAGTGAGTGTCTTGAGAATATCATCGTATGGCTGTGTGTCATTGTGCTCCTTCAAAAACTCGTGATTGAGCGCAATGTCTATCATTGCCATGTACAGTATTTCCTTCATGCTCTTCGTAGCACGGTATTGCTCCGAATAGCGGTTTACCGTTTCCGTTATAAGCTTCGCCGCATTACGATAGAATGGCTCCTCTTCCTGTACAACGTTGACGGGGATGTCCATATCGTAAACGTGCAGTCTTATATGTATTTTTCTGTTCTCTCCCTCCATCACTGCGTGTTATTCCTCACTCAACAGCGTGATACATTTGTTTACGTCCCTTATCAGACCCGCTATCCTCCGCTTGGCAGACTCTATGTCTCCATCGGTGATTTCCAACATCTTGGCCATCCTGAGACTCTCGCTTTCCCTGTGTGCCTGCTCCAAACTATCCCTCAACCTTGCTATCTCGCTTTCCTGCGTGCTGATCTGCGCATAAAGCTCCTCGTTTTTCTTCTTCATATCATTGTACCGAAGAATCATCTGCCTTATGCGAGTGCTAAACAACGTCAAGGTTCTGTCATTGTCAGTCATCACAAAGATTTTGCCCACAAA
>JAJPZD010000079.1 GCA_021204605.1 Prevotella sp. | reverse complement strand
ACCCTACCCCCATAGGTAGGAAGCCCCCTAAATCCCCCCTTAGGAGGACTTTCTGTGTGGCTGAAACCGAATGTGGGGAGTGAAAAATGAAGATTGAAGAATTTTCCGATTAAGCGAGAGCAGAGCCGAACTTGTTCGTGTTATGCCGAGCGTGAGGAAAATCAGCGAAGCTAATGAAGAATGAAAATTTTTTTCATTAGTGTCCGATAAAAAACGGAAAAGCCATACAATATGGCTCTACAACTGTATAAATCGGTGGTAGAGTCATATTTTTTTGTTTCCAAGCCCCTATTCAAACAAATAGAGTTGTCTGTCATCAGGATCTGCCATGTTTTTTATTAGAGTTTCCCAGTCTTTTTCAGGGTGGTTCAAAACGCTGTAAATATTATAATAGCTCAACAGGGCAATTCTGATAGTGGTAGCCATTCCGGAGAAGCTCCAATGCCTTTTTATCCTGCTTTTCAAGATCGTCACTATATGATGCCATGCATCGAAGTGCTTGATGTAACGTTCTCCGCCTAAACTCCGGCTTATCCTGAGAATTTTTCCTTATCCAGTAATTTTATTAGCTGACTATATACTGGATATCCGATAAATTGTGTACTTTTGCCCATGGTTATGATTGTTTTTTAGTACTCTACAAAAATAACCAAAAAAGGCTGACTTCTCAAAAAAGCCAGCCTAAATTTTTCCCTTCGCAAAAAGTTTTATCGGACACTAATATTTTTAAAACAGATTCGCAAAATCGCTGTTGTGAAACAGAATTGACAAGATTAGTTGAGCAAATCTAAGAAGGGCGTGTCAGTGCTTATTTTGACACGCTCTCTTTTTGCTTTGTGATCTTCTCAGTAGTGATCACCATAGATTGGAATGATGTGCTGCATATTTCACTTCTATAAAAGTGCTTTTTATTTAAAATTACACTTTTATAGAAGCATTTTTCATTAGATTTTTCGCTTTTATAAAAGTTGTTTTGTATATTTGCAAGCGAAAATTAGATAGTAATTGTTATGGATTATGCGGACATACAGCCACTATTGAATGTCTATCACAGGAAATTGGCGGCTACGACATTGGATTTCAAGAGATACCTTTATAAGCAAATCAACTGGGATGTGAGGTTGCTGGGCATCAAGGGAGCACGTGGTGTCGGGAAAACGACAATGCTGCTGCAGTATATCAAGGATAATTTCGACAATGTGGATGATGCTTTCTATGTGTCGCTTGACAATCTGTGGTTTCAAAACCACGATGTCACGGAATTGGTGGAGTTCCTATATACGCATGGAATAAACCACTTGTTCTTTGATGAGGTGCACAAATACGGCAACTGGACAAATCTCATTAAAAACCTGTATGACAATTATCCGGATTTGAAATTAATATATACTGGTTCTGCCATGCTGTCGATAGACAATTCTAAAACTGACTTGTCTCGCCGTCAGACATTATATACCCTGCATGGCTTGTCGTTCAGGGAATATTTGGAATATGAGGGTGTAATCTCCTTGCCTCCAATATCGCTTGAACAACTGCTGAAAGAACATACAAGTTATGCTATGGATGTGGTGTCAACAATCAAAGTTCTGAAATTTTTTGATCAATATCTTGATAACGGATACTATCCCTATTACAAGGAAGCGGGTAATGACTATTCATTACGTATTAGTGAAGTCGCACAATTGGTCTTAGACAGCGACATTCCTGCTGTTGAGGAAAGTATAACATACTCCACAAGACAGAAAATAAAAAAACTATTGATGGTAGTGGCGGAAAATGTACCCTTGGAGCTGAATATCAATAAACTGTCGGCAAGTTTGGGGGCGACACGTGACTCGACATTGAAAATGCTCTATTTGTTGGATAAGGCAGGATTGCTCAATCTCCTGACCGACAAGGCAAAGGACTACAAGCATCTCACAGGACCGAAGAAAATCTATCTCAACAACACCAACCTGATGAAAGCGTTGGGGAGCAACTTATCCAAAGGAACGCAATGGGAGACTTTCTTTGCCAACCAAACCGGCACTGTCGCCACACTGACAATGCCAAAAAAAGGAGATTTCCTTGTTGAAGGCAAATATCTCTTTGAGGTCGGCGGCGCGCGAAAAACATTTGACCAGATAGCAGACGTGCCTGACAGCTATTTAGCTGTTGACAATGTGGAAATAGGAAACGGAAAAAGAATACCTCTCTGGCTGTTCGGATGTTTATATTAAATTTTCTCAAGTTTCGCAAGTTGTTATTCCTGTAATATCCAATCATACACTGGCCGGATATTCACTGTGTATTCGTTTTTTCTTTACATCCTCATACTGATGGTCGATGAGTAAGATTAGAGTTTTGCATTTTGTCTTCCGAGCTGCATGAAGCAGGCCTGATATTTCACGTTTCCGGGTTTTTACGTTCAAGATATCGTAAGAAACTTGAATTGCCATCACGGTAGTGTTTCCATGACATACGACAAAATCACACTCTTTGGTACGGTCATTGTAATAATAAACATCCCAACCTTTGTGCCTGCACCTACGCAACAATTCGATGTAAACAATAGTTTCCAAACGCCTGCCCAAGTTCTCTCCAACAAAAATTCATGGAACGTTTAATCTGCAATTCTTCCAACTGTTCGGAAAGGACATTTTCAAGAATACGTTTATCTATCATCGCATTGAATATTTGCATGCAAATATATGGCATTTTCACCTAAAACGCAATATTTGACAAGTTTTCGATATTCCAAAACGCAATAGTACGCAGTTGTTCACATCTCAGAATGTCATTACTCCTTGTTAGTTACAATATTAAACTCACTTGAATTTGACACTAACGTGCCGTTGCCTTGTACGGCATAAATCCTGAATGTTACAGTGCCGTCCTTCAACTTGCTGCCTGCTTTGACCATTGCTGTGTAGCGCACGCCCTGGTCGGCCTCTATCTGCTCAATATGGATGCTGCTCGAAATAGAAATCTGCTTGTTGCCTGTAGTCTCCTCAACAACTGGTTGTACGTCGTAAATCGTTTCGGTACCGGTATTGTAAACTTCAAAAATCACTTTCGCCAACTCATCAGGACTTAATGAGAAATCCTGGTTGTCGTCAACAAAACGGGCATTCCTAATCTCTACGGTAATGTCCGCCGGCTCCTGCGATTCTATATTCTCGTAAGTTGACGGGTGCTCAACGTCAACAGGATTTGAGGCGGTGTAGTTGCCCGTGTATTCATTGCCGGTAAAGTCATAAAGGGTATCATCACCTGTACCCTGTGCGTTGTAGCCACTTTCATCGGAGCGTTGAC
>JAJPZD010000282.1 GCA_021204605.1 Prevotella sp. | reverse complement strand
TCATCGTTAGGCACGTCTTTTGTCTCTATGACAATGTTCAACTCCTTTTTACCATCAGTACGTTTTACAACATACATGAAGTCAGGGCTGTAAAGGTCATTGGTGATATTGGGGATGCAAATACTCTTTTGCGGTATCTTGCCATACACTATGACGCTGTCAACATCATTCATGATATTCTCTTTCTCCAACGGCGAGTCGTAAACCACTTTGTCATACAGATACTTCCTTGAGGGTTCCGCACTCAATACATTCTTGCCGATAGTCCATTGTAATACATCTTCTTTCAATGAGCCGTCAGCGTATGTGAAAGCAGTGGATTTTGAAGAATAGTTTGCCTGGCGGTATTTCACCAAGTTTTGCAGATTTTTTATCTTCCAACCGTTGAACTTGGCGATGAATGCGCTCAATGACGACTCGTTGATATATCCGTCCAACGGATGTTTCTTGGCAAAGCTGCAAATGGCAGAGTGCAGCATGGCTATAGGAATGCTTGTCTGCCGGCACGCACGTTTCAGGAACTCGTTATAGTGCATTTCCTTACCGGCCAAGATATATTGTTGACCAACCTGCTGTATTGTTACTGCCTGGTCTTCATTTGTCGTTACCTTTTGCCGCTTGCTTTGTACAGTCTGGTGTACGAAAACATCAGCAGCCAATATCTCCGGCAATGCCTCCTCGATTTGCCTGTCGATGTCCTTTTGGTAGAATATGATGTATTTGCGGTTGAGTTGTGCCCACAGTTCTTTCAACTCCTCATAGCGAGCCTTGCGTATCCTGACTATATCCCTGACAGCCCTGTTGCGGTCTTTCACTTTGCCTGTGATGTTGTTGAACTCAGGATATTCGGCAAACAAATCCAACACTTTTGTATAGTCAACCTTGCGGTCTAAGTCAAGCACATATTTCTTTTGGTATAGTTCCATGAACAGTTGCATCTCATCAATGCCGCGCAGATCTGCCACTCTTCGCAAATCATCAAGAGAGATATGTGTGATACTGCCTGTCGGCACATCCTCGTTTATCTCCATTACCAGACGGTCTGCAAAGTCACGCTCTGTGAAATCAACGATGTAGTTAAGGTAAAATGATTCGTCTTTCACCCTGTTGCCATACTCGTCAACAGGCAAGCGCAATCCCCGTCCCACCTCCTGCAACTTGCTGTTCTCACTGCCACTGCTGCGCAATTTGGCAATTGTAAACACATTCGGGTTGTCCCAGCCTTCTTTCAACGTCCATTTAGAGAAAAGGAAACGGCGTGTGTTCGGCTGCCCCTCCTCGTCCACAAAAGATAGCAGTTCGGTCTTGTTGTGCAATATGTCATCCACTTCTTTCTTCACCGCCTCATCGGAGTCGCTGTTGTCCTGTGCAAAATAACCGGCACGACATGCCGCAAGGTCGTTAAGGCTTGCCTGCAAGTATGCCTCATATTTGGGAGAATTGTCTTTTTGCAGTTCGGTATTCAACTGTGTTTCAAGCAGTCGGTCAAACAAATCCCTCAACCATGCGTTGTTGCCCTCATTATCCCCGCGAAAAGAAAATATGTCATCGATAAAGAACAGAGCCAATGTCTTTATTTTGCCCTTTTCCCTGTGGAAATTCACACGCTCTGTTTCAAAATGGCGTTGTATGGCAAGGCGAAGCATACTTTCCTGATAAGACGAGGTGTATATATCCACGTCAAACTCATCATTTTTGTGTTTTTCAGTACCATTGCTAAGTATTACCAAATCTTTTGTGATACCTGTTATAGTGAGACCTGTCAGTTCAGGGGTCAATATCGACAATGAGTCTCCTACATTCAAAACATGACTGGTTCTTGAGGTTTGGGTGATATGTTGAAAGGTTGCTTTTTTGTTATCAATACTCAATATCTTTACTTTCTCATTGATGTTGGAAGAGGGCTCAAAGTGTTCTTTCATCACTCCCTTGATAAGACCAGTTGAGAAAGAGCGTTGTGCATTCAGGTCATAAAGAAGATGCTCATAGTCGCGTACTGCCATTTTTTTCTTCCCTTTGCCTATGGTGGTCATAGGGAAAGTGGCGCCGAAACGGATTATGCACTGAGGAGCCAACTCGTTGATGATGGCTTTGTATGCTTTTTGGTCACGGGAGAATGTGTGTGGCTCATCAATGATTACGAATGGACGTGTGGAGCGCAATGCGTCAAATGGGCGGTCGTAGTCTTGGATAGTCACATCGTAGTCATTGCGTGTGAGCATCTTTCCAGTGGTGAGCAGCGCACTGTTCACCAACAGCACATATATCTTATTTGTATTCAAACGGGAGCCCTCCACAAAGCTACGTACTGCAGAAGGGAAATATATCCTGCCTTTCTTCTGTTTTTTCACGGCTTCAAGTACACCCAAACTTATCTCTGCGTCATAGCCTAACGTGTTCTTAAAATGTGCCTTGACATACGTCTCACTTAAAAAAGCACTTGTGCCTGCTTTTATGGCAATGCTCGGTACGGCAATGATGAACTTGTTTATGCCGTACAGTTTGTGAAGTTCAAAGATGGTGTTTGTATATACGTATGTCTTGCCTGTGCCTGTCTCCATCTTGATGTCAAGGCATAAGGTGTTGCCCACAGGTTGCTCTTTACGGTATTTCTCAGCCACATTCTGCTGCTCTTTACGTTGGATATTGCGTATGTTGGTGGCTAATTGTTTAGAGTCAAGGTCAACAATAGGATTTGAGTAATGTGCCGTCTCTTGGTCTATCCTCACATGCTCAAACACCCCCTTTATGGCTTCCAAAGCATATTCCTGATGCGGCAAGCCGCTTTCAAGTTTCAGTTCCATAATTTGCAGGTGTTTTAGTAACGGATATCTATGTTTATACGGCTGCGGTCGGTTATGGCACCGAGATTTTTCTTTATAACGTCAGTCTGGCTGAAATTGAAACTGTAACCAAACATTACCACGGTGTCGGCCGTGAACGAATGGTCTTTGTTGTATTTGTCAACTAATTCCGTCAGGTCATCTCCATAGATATCAAAGCCCTGGTCTATCATGTAAAGGTGCTTGCCACAGAGATAGGCTGTATAATTGCCGAATTTCAACGGTTCTATTTTCGGCGTCAACCCATAGCCATCACGCACAGCGTATGTGGTGAGTACTGTTTCCTTGCCAAAGACTTTTACAAGATCATCACCAAACACCATATCGGGGTTGAACGTCTCCATGCGGTCAAGAGTGTTGTCATCGGGTTCTTCAAGGGTGTAATGCTTGAAACCGTAGTCAATGTCCGCATGTGTCTCTGACTTTATTTTCTCAGCCGCACGACGTATGCGCTCATATCCTATATAATCTAAAGTGTGAGGATATTTGTTTTCATCTAAGAAATCGATTACTTTTTGAATTTTAGGTTTGTCATTTTTAGCAGTCGATTCTAATTTTTTATCTAAATCTTCTGGAAGTTGAACAACAATAAACTTACGTCCATTTCTCAAAGCATTTAAAGCGATAATTGATTCTGCAGTTGTACCTGACCCTGAGAAAAAATCAACACAAATTGAATCGGTATCAGACCCGATTGTTAGTATTTTCTTTATTAAATGAGTTGGTTTTGGGAAATCAAAAACATCACCCATGCCATATTTTCGTAGTTCTCCAGAACCTTGTTCTGTTATAACACCAATTTCATCCCATATTTCATCATCGTCATCATCTTCATCAATAATAATGTCATCATACCAAATGGTTTTTGCCTTGTAAGTTCCTTTTCGATATTTCTCGTATATACCGTATGTGCCAGTGCTTTTTTGTCTTGCGACAACATTACTATTCATGGAGGAATCTTCTAAATTTTTAAGAAGTCTTGACTTACTCCATCGCCAGCAACTTTCCTTACCTTCACTATTTAAAGGTAAAACTTCAACATAATACTCCAGCGAATATTCTATACTAATTTTACAATATCCATTTTTATCAGTTTCGTTTGGATTTACATAAATTGGATAAAAAAGATTCGGACGGTTGAATTTTCCATATTTTGGGTTTCGATTACGAAGTTCACGTTCAGAAAAATCGGAAATATTATCTGTCATAACTTTTGATGCCAATTCCTTTTCCAACTCTTTTACAATAGTACTTCCTGAACTAGTATAAACAAGAAGATACTCATGAGTCTTTGCAAGTTGTTTGTATGTTTGTCCTCTTTTATTGGATTGAACAATAATCTCGGAGAGAAAATTCTCCTCTCCAAACACATGGTCGCACAGCAATTTTAAGTTTGCCTGTTCATTATCATCGATAGAGATAAATATCACGCCATCATCAGAGAGTAAGTCTTTGGCATACTGCAGACGCGGCATCATGAATGTGAGCCATGCTGAATGTGAGGCGGCGCCGCGGGTAGTCATTGCAAGAATGCGACTTGCCTGCTCCTCACTGATACTTAGTTTTTCTTCCAGATCCTCGATAGTGAAATTGAACTTGTCATTATATACAAATCCATCAGTACCTGTATTATATGGAGGGTCTATGTAAATGCACTTCACCTTGCCCGCATACGACTTCACAAGATGTTTCAGGGCATCGAGGTTGTCACCACTGACATATATATTTTCGCTGTTTACGTTTTCGGGCTTATTGTTATGCTCGATATCGGGAACGATTACGGTAGTCGTATCCATAGAACTGAGCAAGCTGGCATAGTTCTTCCCAAGGAAATTAAAACCACTGCCTTCTTTTACAAGGTCTATCTTATCATTCAGCAATTCACGGAATGTAGCTATATCGAATTTCCCCTCTGCATTAAAACATTGTGGAAAATCCCGGTGCAGCAATCTTAAAGTCCTGTCTATCGACTGTGTCTTCTCATTATCGTTAACAATATCACGTATCATATCCTCCTATAATTTTTAATTGCACTACAAAGATACTTATTTTTTGTGATAAATATGGACTTGTGTCTTAAAATTCCAATATCAATGTCTGACGTGAACGCAGTTTGAAATCCTTGTCAATGTTTATAAGTCTGTCGCTGATTACGCTTCTCGCCTGCTTTGTATCTCCGATTACCTCGGCATAGCGTGCCACGTTGAATGTGGTGGTATGTTTTTTGCCGTTGATTATGGTCATTACGGTTTTTCCGTTATACTGGCGTGCCAACACATAAATGCCATTATAAGGAATGAACTGCTTTTGAGTGCCTTTCGTTATCACCTCGTTGCCCTGCCGCCAATGCAGCAGTTTACTGGTCCAGTTGAACATTGCGTTCTCCTCATTGGTGCGCCCTTCGGCAGTAAAGGCATTCCTCTCATCGCCGGGGAAGCCGCCTGGGAAGTCCTTGCGCACATTACCATCGGTAACTTCCTTTGTTCCGTTCATCAGTATCTCCGTGCCATAATAGAGTTGCGGCGTGCGGTTCATGGTGAGTAATAAAGCGAGAGCCTGTTTAAGGGCGACGGTATCTTTGCCGTTCTCAAGGAAACGGTCGGTGTCGTGGTTTTCTATGAATGCCATTACGCTTGCCGGGTTAGGGTAGAGGTAGTCGTAAACCAAACTGTTGTAGATGCGGTTGTAGCCCTGCCACCAGTCATCGGTCTCCTCTTTTTTCGCCATGTTTATCTTGTCGTAGAAACTGAAGTCCATAACACTTTTCAGGTTGCTGTTGATAATTGCCACCTTGGAGTCTTTTTGCCATGCGGCAGTGTAGGCTGGTTCTGTCACCCAAGTCTCTCCAACGACATTGAAATTTGGATATTCCTCGTTGAGAGTCTTCATCCACTTTGACATAGCCTCTGCGTCAGCGTATGGGTAGGTATCCATGCGTATGCCGTTTATTCCCACTGTTTCTATCCACCACTCGCTGTTCTGTATCAGGTAGGTCATCAGGTGTGGGTTCTTCTGGTTGAGGTCGGGCATTGACTGCACGAACCACCCCTCAACGGTCTCCTTTAGGTCGATGTCGCTTCTATATGGGTCAACGACGGGAGTGAGTTTGTAGCTTGTCTGGATGAACTTGTCGTTTATCGTAACCTCGCCTGTCTTATCATCTTTACTGACACATTCCGGCAGGTTGAGCCAGTCGTTAGAAGGCAGGTCTTTCACCCACGGATGGTCGAAGCCACAGTGGTTGAAAATCATATCCATCACTACTTTCAACCCTTTCTGGTGAGCCTCGTCAACAAGTTGGCGGTATTCCTCATTAGTGCCGAAACGTGGGTCAACCTTGTAGTAATCGGTGGTGGCATAGCCGTGATACGTGCTTTGGTTGTTGTTGTCGGGCGAGTTGTTCTCAAGCACTGGGGTGAACCACAGAGCAGTAACGCCGAGTTCTTTGAAATAGTCCAAGTGCTGGCGTATGCCCTCCAGGTCGCCGCCATGGCGCAGACTGGGTTGCGAGCGGTCGGTCTTGAATGTGTTCATGCCTTTTATGTCGTTGTTGTCGAGGTTGCCGTCTGCAAAGCGGTCGGGCATGAGCATATAGAGCACGTCGGCATTGGTGAAACCGATGCGCTGCTCTCCGTTCATCTCACGTGCTTTAAGCAGATAATCCACTTTCTTTGTTGACTTCCCGTTCTTGAAGGTAAGTGTCATGTTTCCTGGCTGTGCGTCTTTGATATTCAGATACACAAAGAGATAGTTATTGCTGTCTAAGCGCACTATGCTGTCTATTTTCACTCCGGCATAGTCGGTCGTAACGTCAGCCGCCTGTATGCCCTCGCCATATACCATAAGCTGCAACGTTGGGTTTTTCATGCCGACAAACCAGTCGGCTGGTTCTATACGGTCTATGTTTACTGCTGCTTCCATTGTCATAACTGATAGCAATAAGCTAAGGGATAAAAATAGTTTTTTCATAAAGATATATTCAATTATGTATTATCATCGCACTTTGCGCAGGAACGCTCACTATCGGTCCTTCCACCGTGTCTATGCCATTCTCGTCAATCAGGATATTGCGGCAGACAACGGTGTATTTGCCTTCAGGTATGTCAACAGTCTGGGGTTGTCTTGCTGAGTTGAGGATTACTATTATATCGTTCCACTCGTCTCCCCCGGCGTTGTCTTTCAATCGGAAGGCTACAAGGTTGTCTTTTACGGGCAGGAACTCAAGGTGTTCTCTCACCTTTTCCGCCGTGCCAAGGCGGAAGGCGGGATGGTGCTTTCGTAAGGAGATAAGATTACTGTAATAGTCGAATACCTGCGGATATTTCTCCAAGTTTGTCCAGTCAAGGCAGTTGATGCTGTCTGGAGAATTATAACTGTTGTGCACTCCTTTCTTATCTCTGAGCATCTCCTCGCCGCTAAGTATAAACGGTATGCCTTGCGAAGTGAGCACTGCCGTCTGTGCCAACAGGTCAAGGCGGATAATCTCGCCTTCTGTGATATGATGAATACTGGCACGAAGACGGTCGGTGAGGCACATATCATCATGGCAACTCACGTATGCAATCATCTGACTTGGCTCGTTGGTCCACGGCTCCTTACTGTAATTCACTTTTGACATATCAACCTGTGGGTGGGAGATAGCACCCACGATACCGAATTTCAGACTCTCCTCCTCACCAGGAATACCGGCGAGGAACGCTCCTTCGTGGTCATCGCTGAAAGGGCCGCGCAATGCATCACGCATATCATCGCAGAAGGCGGCGATGCCCGTCAACTGTTTTGTATTTGCTTTGATAGCGAGTTTTTCAGTCGGGTAGGCACACGTGCCGGCACTCCAGCCCTCACCATAGATGAATGCCTTGCCGAACTTGTTTTTCAGGGCGGCTTGGATATCGTTCATCGTCTGTAGGTCGTGCACTCCCATCAGGTCAACACGGAAACCGTCGATGTGGTATTCCGACATCCAATATGTCATTGACTTTATCATAAAATCACGCATCTCTGGCATCTCACTCGCTGTCTCGTTGCCACAACCGGAGCCGTCGGAATATTTTCCATCTGCTGTCTTGCGGTAGAAATAGTCGGGATAGGTGAGCTGGAAATTGCTGCCTTCAATGTCGTTGGTATGGTTATAGACAACATCAAGCACCACGTCAATATCTGCCTTGTGAAGTGCCTCTACCATCTTCTTGAACTCCCTTATACGTGTCATCGGGTCGTATGGGTCGGTGGAATAGGAGCCTTCCGGTACGTTATAGTTCAATGGGTCATATCCCCAGTTGTACTGTGGCACGTCAATCTTTGTCTCGTCAACGGAGGCGAAATCAAACGATGGTAGGATATGCACTGTGTTGATACCCAATTTTTTCAGGTAGTTGATGGCTTTCGGCTCAGTGAGTGCGAGGAACTTCCCCTTGTGTTCCAATCCTGATGAGATATCGATGGAGAAATCACGGTGGTGCAACTCATAGATTATGCGGTCGCAGGGCTCTTTTACCGTCACATTGCTCCATTCATCTTCCCAGTCTTCAGGGTCGGTGTCTTTGAGGTCTATGATAGCCGCACGCTTTCCGTTCACTCCCACTGCGGTGGCGAATACGCCCGGTGTCTCCCCATGCCCTATGTCGAAGGTATAGAACTTTCCTTTCAGGTCGCCTTTCACCTCCGCCGTGAATGTCTCTTTTCCCACAAGTTTCATCTTGACGGTTTTCCAAGTCTTTTCGGTTGTCGCATCGTTGTAGATACGCAACTTCACGCACTTTGCGTTGTCGGGAGCGAACAACTGGAACACGGTGGCTTTCGGGGAATATACCGATTCGTTGAAAGTACCATTTGTCTGGGCTTTCAATTCTTGTTGTGAGAATACGAAAGAGAAAATTCCTGCCATCAGGATCGATCTGATATTCATTTCATTGATGTTTTTACTGTTTATTCCGCAATCAGAGATACCGCAAAACCACCGCCACGGGCTTCTGTCAGTTTAAGTACATCGCCTTGTTTAACCACTTTCTTCGTGATGGTATAAACTGTAGGGTTGGTCTCATAGTCGGCATCTTTCGCATCTGCGTATATCGTACAGGCGTATTTCTTTCCCTTGTCAAGGAAATCGAGCTTTATAACCGACTGGTGTCCATCAGCTCCGCATTTGCCGCCTATAAACCAGTTGTCTGTGCCTTTTGCCTTGCGTGCCACGGTGATATAGCGTGCCGGCTCTGCCTCAAGATATTTCGAGTCGTCCCAGTCAACTGCCACGTCTCGGATAAACTGGAACGCATCATCATATTTGGCGTAGTTTTCAGGCAAATCCGCCGCCATCTGCAAAGGACTGTACAAGGTAACGTATAAAGCCAACTGGCCCACAAGGGTGGAGTGGACGAATGAGGTGTTGTCGCTCCAGGTATTTAGCTGTGTCTCAAGGATACCAGGGGTGTAGTCCATTGGACCGCCTTGCAGTCGTGTGAACGGCAATATCACGGTATGATATGGTGCGCTTCCACCGAAAGCCTCATATTCTGTTCCTCGTCCGCTCTCGTTACCCACGAGGTTAGGATATGTGCGGCAGATGCCAGTGGGCCGTGTCGCCTCATGTGCGTTTACCATGATATGGTGGTTGGCGGCTTGCTTTACGGCATAGAGGTAGTGGTTGTTCATCAACTGTCCATAGTGGTATTCTCCTCGTGGGATGATGTCTCCCACGTAGCCGCTCTTCACGGCATCATAGCCATATTCGTTCATCAGAGAGTAAGCCTTTTCCAACCACCGCTCATAGTTCCAAGCTGAGGCTGATGTCTCGTGGTGCATCATCAGTCGCACGCCCTTCGAGTGGGCATAGTCGTTGAGCATCTTCAAGTCGAAGTCGGGGTAGGGGGTGATAAAGTCGAAAACATCCAATTTGGAATGTCCGAACCAGTCCTCCCAACCTATGTTCCAGCCTTCCACTAAAACCTCGCTAAGTCCGTTGGCGGCGGCGAAGTCGATATATTCTTTCACTTTGTCGTTGTTGGCTGAATGGGTGCCGTTAGGTGTGCACTTGGTATAGTCGGTAATTCCTAAATGCACCGAAGGATAGTCGTTGGTGTAGCTCCACGTGCCACGTCCTACTATCATCTCCCACCATACGCCGCAGTATTTCACGGGGTGTATCCAGCTCGTGTCTTCTATTGCGCATGGCTCGTTGAGGTTCAATATGAGATTTGAGGAGAGCATGTCACGGGCATCATCACTGACCATCACTGTGCGCCAAGGAGTGTTGAACGGTGTCTGTATATAACCTTTCAGGCCTTGTGCGTCGGGGGTGAGCCACGACTCGAACACCATGTTCTTGTCATCAAGGTTGAGGTGCATAGTGGCGTAGTTCACGCATGCCGCCTCATGGATGTTGATATAAAGGCCATCGTTGGTCTTCATCTGTAAGGATGTCTGCACACCGGTAGGGGAGAATGTGGTCTGTGAGGAGTTGGGTGTGATAGCCTCGTCCATTAGTCCGCGTATCTCTGACAGTCTTGATTCCACAGTCTCATATTCCTGTGTGTCGTAGTCGCCGGGTATCCAGAAGGCGATATGGTCGCCTGTCATGGCAAACTGTGTATGTTCTTCTTTTATTATGAAATAGTTGAGCTCATCTTGCTGCGGGAACTCATAGCGCAGTCCCATGCCATCATCATATACTCTGAAACGGATAATGATGTTGCGGCTCGTCGTCGCCTGGTTAAGTGTTACAGCAAGCTCGTTGTAACAGTTGCGAATTGTTGCTGTCTCTCCCCAGACGGGCTTCCACGTCTCATCGAAACTTGATGTCCCTGTGTCGGCAATGGTGAAACCGTCCATCAGGTCGGTCTCGTCAAGCTCCTTACTTGCATGCTTTGTCTTTGCAAGTTCCAGTCCGAGACGGCTCGGCTTTATCACCGCCTTGTCTTTATATGTCATCTCATAGACTGGTATTCCGTTGTCCAACGAGAATGTAACGGAGACATTGCCGTCGGGCGATTTCACTGTCTGTGCAATAGCCCAAATGGGGATAAGTGCTAATGTCAATAATAATTTCCGCATATTTGTATTTAATTTAATCATGGTTTTTCCCTGCTTATAAAATCTTGCTTATTGTCTTCCGTTTTCACTTATTAGAGAGGAGACAGTAGTAGAGAAACCTTTATTTGCTATAAGATCCTCGATGTTCAGGTGCATCCTGTAACGCCAGTAATGATGAGGATTAGCGGGGATGTTGATCCTCTCGGCATCGGCATCTGCAAGGCGCAGATGCTCATCCATAGAGAGCCAGTCTTGTATGGAGAGGATGCAGAGCATCGACGGACAGGCGAGATGCTTGGAGATGATCTCTTTTGCGAGCCAGCCAGGTAATGGATGTTCGGTCAAACCGTATTTATGTAAGGAATTATTATAATAGTCTTGCGTGCGGCCATAGTCCTCGTCCCACCATTGCCTTAATGTCGGCGTGTCGTGGCTGGAAATCGTGCATACCGAGCGATAAGGATTATTGGCAAGGATGCCAAATCTTACGTTAGGGTTTTTAGGCATCGACTGTAGCTCAAGACTGAGTATTTTCAGCTCGTTCATCACCCAAGAGACGCAATCGGGCACCATGCCGAGATCTTCGGCGCAGGCGAGCATGCGGGTGGCATTGATGAGTTTCGGCAACTTGTTCATCGCCTCACGGTACCAGAAATTGTTGTTTCGGCGATAGTAATAGTCGTTGTAGATCTTGTTGAACAATGCCTTGTCGCTGTCGTACAGCGACTCGTAGATAAAATCATACTGTACTGATATGCGAGGGTGGAATTTGTTGCTGTCCTTGTGGTCTCGCACGAAAAGCACATCACTGATAAGGGCATACAGCCCGTCGCGCAGGTTGATGTCCTCCTGACTTGTCCTTCCGATAAATGCGGCTTCCACCTTGCGCTGTGTGTCATAGCCTGACCTCATCTTATAACGCCCATCGTGGGTTGGTTTTAGGTATGTCTTGCGCACCATGTCTGCCTTGTCGCCGAATATGCGGTCAAGAACCCAGTCGGTGATAAACGGCTCTGTGAATAGTTCTTCCTGGAAAAGCAGCCCGTTGGCCTCTATCTCCTCCCGTGTCATCGCCAATGAAGGGGAGAACTGGCCAAGCAGCCCATGCACGGCTTCGATGGGTATCTCCCATATTCGGAAAAAGCCCAAAACGTGGTCGATACGGTAAGCATCAAAGAATTTAGCCATATTCGAGAAACGGCGTACCCACCACTTGCAGCCATCCTTGAGCATCTCTTCCCAGTTGTATGTGGGGAAGCCCCAGTTCTGACCGTTAGCGGAGAAATCATCGGGTGGGGCGCCTGCCTGGCCGTTGAGCTTGAAATAGCGCGGTTCCTGCCATACATCGCAGCCATAACGGTTCACGCCTATCGGGATGTCGCCTTTGAGTATCACCCCCTTCGTGCGTGCGTAGTTGTGTACATCTGCCATTTGTGTGTTGAGGATGAATTGCACGAAATAGTAGAATGCCACTTTTTTGTAAACCGTGTTACGTGGAATGGAGAGCGCGCGACGTTCATTTTCATCGAAAGAGTGGTGGTCAAGCCATTTTGTGAAGTCCGCCGTACCGTTTTTGTCTCTTAGGAAACAATATTGTGCGTATGGCACGAGCCATGTTTCGTTCTCCCTGAAGAATGTCTTGAACTCGCTTGATGTCAGAATGTCCTTGCCTTCTTGTGCATAGATTTCTTTCAAATACTTGTTTTTGGCATTGTTCACACGCTCATAGTTTATTTGCGGGAGGGCATTGAGCTCTATACGTAATGCCTCATATTTTTCCCTTTTTGCCTCGTTTGTAATTTGCGGGAGGGCATTGAGGTTGACATATTGTGGATGTAGGGCGAAGATACTTATGCAACTGTATGGATAGGAGTCGGTCCACGTGTGCGTCATTGTCGTGTCGTTGATCGGCAGTATCTGTAATATCCGCTGCCTTGTCAATGCCACCCAGTCGATCATTTTCTTCAAGTCCCCAAAGTCTCCAACACCAAAACTGTCTCTTGAGCGCAACGAGAATACAGGTACCAATGTCCCGGCGCATCTTATGTCGTGTATCGGGAACAAGGCCACACCAACCTCATATACCGCCACGGTGCCGTCAGCCATGTCTGGTATGTACATATTCCGGTTATGGCAGTCCTCCCAGATTACCTTCTCCTCATCTTCCACATCAACGGCAACAAACTTGTATTCAAACGTGTTGCCGCTTAGCTTTTTCGCATCTATGTCAACTACCCACTCGTTGTGGTTGTGCTCTTGCATCGCCAGGCCTGACTTTACTTTCCAGGCTCCGAGAAGCATGTCGCTGCCTACAAGCACAAGTCGTTCTCTGCCCAACAGTTGTGGTGCGCGTACCTTTAAACGTGCTGTTACAGGGTAATTGCTCAATGGCGCAGGGGTGACCTTGCGCTGGTGAATACATTCGGTGAATGCCGAACTGTATAAGTAAGAATCCTCCGGTATGTCTATCCAGTGGTCGTAAACAACAATCTGCCTGTCCCTCCCGGCAACTATCTCCAAGCGGTGTGGCTCCGTCTTCCATTCTTCACGTATTATATTGTCCTCACCACGTGCCACACTGTAGTAATAATCTATGTATGTGCCGGTTTTGAAATCAGTCTTCAGGTTACATGTCCATACTTTCCCGTCGGTCGTGGTCATTCGATAAGGAATGATAACAAATTCTTTCTTGCCCTTCTTGCTTATCAGATTCAACATCAATTCCTCGCCGAATTTCGTAGTATAAGAGATGTTTAGATTTATGTCCATAGGTAACAGGTTATTGTTTATGTTGCCAAAGTTAGTAATAAATAAAAAAATTGAAAAGATTTATTTAAAC
>JAJPZD010000247.1 GCA_021204605.1 Prevotella sp. | reverse complement strand
AGATGTGTATAATAGACATATATAGACGATTATGAGGTTGAACATGATGATTCTGATGGATATGGTTTAATGTCACCTGAGTACGCAAAAATCATCAATGGCTTTTTTGGCGGCAATCCTGATGAACCGCTATCTGGCATGAATACAAGATACGCATGGACAAAAGGCATGGTTTATGCTTTTGATTTTGTGGAGTTCGCTGAGAAGGTCGCAGGAACTTATATGATTAAAGATGCCTGGGGAGACTGGCGAGATGTCAGAGACGCAGATATTATTCTGACGGTTTCAATGTTAAAACTTTGGGATTGCTATAATAGCTGGGAGGACTATTATAAAAATTGCGAAGAAAATCATTATCAGTTTTCTTCTCCGAAGATAACGCCGGATTCTTTGGAGAATGTCAGAAATACGAACTATCAGTTTTTGCAGAGTTACGATTTTACAGATGAAGAACTTGAAGAACTGTGCAAACCGACAATAGATGAAATCAATGATGTGCTTGGCATGGATTACAGAAAAAGCATTGTTTTTCTGGCTGGGTATGGTCTTAATGAAAATAATGTTTTAAGTGTTACAGATAACTATATTAAAGCATTGATGATAGATAAGCGGATGATAAATGACCCATATGTTCGCAAAAATATTTACTCGATGATAAAAAAGAGAATTGAGATTGCGAAAAAAGGTTCCATTAAAATCAATGCGAATTATGCCATGATATCAGGTGACCCATACGCATTATGTCAAAGTATGTTTGGCCTTGAAGTTACAGGACTTTTAAAATCAGGTGAGTTATATCATAAATACTGGATTGACAAAGGTTCTACTGAACTTGCCTGTTTTCGTGCGCCGATGACTTGTCATAATAATATTCGCAAGATGAAACTTGTGAACAATGAGCAGACAACACACTGGTATCAGTATATAAAAACAGCGATTATATTTAATGCCTGGGATACGGCGTGCGAGGCGATGAACGGAGCGGACAAAGATGGCGATACCAATATGGATACCGATAATCCTGTAATTGTTAAAAAGACATTAAACTCTCCTACTATTGTTTGTGTCCAGCGGAAAGCGGATAAAAAGGTTGTAACCGAGGATGATATTATTGCAGCTAATAAGCTTGCATTTAATGATGATATCGGTGTGGTTACAAATCATGTTACAAGTATGATTGAACGTCAAGCAGGATTTGACAGAGATTCAAAAGAATATAATACACTGGCCTATCGTATCATGTGCGGTCAGCTTTACCAGCAGAATACTATAGACAGGGCAAAAGGAATTATTGCGAAACCAATGCCGGATTACTGGTATGACGCTGCAAAGAACAGAATCAAAGATGAGGATGATGCAGAAACAATCAATAAAAAGAAGTTCAATCAGACTATTGTGGCTGCGAATAAGCCATACTTTATGATTTATGTATATCCGCAGCTAAAGAAGAAACTTGAAACGTATATCAAAAATAATGTAAGCGATATGCAAAGTTCATTTTCAAAATACAGGTTTGAGAATATTGACCATCTAAGAGAACACAAGAGAAAGACCAGACCAATGATTGACTTCCTGCATTTTTATGATAAAGGTTTTTGTGTCGGTCAGAATCCATGTGTGGTTAATAGAATCTGCTGGATATTTGAAAGAGAATTTCCTAACTACTCTCCTATTCTTGCAGATGCGGAACCTTTTGATTACGAAATTTTAAAAAGCGGAACCACATATAGCAAAAATGACTATACAGCAATTTTGCAATTATACTCAAATTACAAAATTGAGTATGACAGATATCAGCAAAAGATTCGCACCTATGGTTATACGGATGACTTAAAAGACCAGTCACATGAGGACTTTATCAGGAAATTTAAAAAGAAGTCCAGAGAGATATGCCCGAACGAGGAAGAACTTTGTGATATCGTACTTGATATTTGTTATCAAAGTGAATCTTCCAAACAATTTGCCTGGGATGTGGCTGGCGATGTTATCATTAAAAACTTGTTAAAACATAATAATCATAAAATCACTTTCCCCTCTCATTCTGGTTCTGAATTTGAATATGGCGGTGAAATGTTTGAAATGAAAACAATAGATGTACAGGAGGAAGATGTAGTTGATAATTTTGAATGAAAGAGACTATGCACAGCAGTGTCTTTTGAGCGGCACTGTTGGAGAAAAGCCATATACAACATTGTACATCCTTGCGAAGTATTATTATAGTCTTGGATATAAACCAAAGAAAATTACAGAATTTTTAAAAGAGTTTATGGAAGAAAATTACCCACGATATAACTCGTACAGAAGAACATGGGAAGATACAATAGATTCTGTTGTAAGAAAGGCAAAGAGATATAAATTGTGTGAAATAGATGGAGTGTGGATTACTCAGAGCGAATTAGATAAGATTGCCGAATTGAACAGCAAGGTTCTCAGGCGGCTGATGTTTACAATTTTATGTCTTGCGAAACTCGGCAATTTAAGGAATGAGAAAAATAATGGATGGGTTAATAATGACAGGAAAGAAATATATACTCTTGCGAGAATTAACTGCTCTGTGGCTGAGAGAAATTTTAAGATAGGTGATTTAAAAGATTTGGGCTATCTTGAACTTGCAAAGAAGAATGGCAATCTCAGCGTTAGGGTGACTTTTATAGATGACGAGAGCAAACGAGTATTATTCATATCTGATTTCAGGGAGTTAGGATATGAGTATTTAAAATATTGCGGTGAGAATTTTGTGAGATGTCAGGATTGCGGAATCCTTATTAGAGGAAATAAGACAGGAACCAGAAAGCGATGTTCAAATTGTGAGGGATACACAAGACAAGATACCAGAACGATTACTTGCGTGGATTGCGGAAAGCAGTTTAAAGTTCCAAGCTATAATAAAAGAACAACTCGATGTCCTGAGTGTTATGAAAAATACAGGAGAAAATGTGTAGCAGAAAATGTGAGAAAATATAAGGAAAAAACTAAAAGGTAATCAGTTTTATTTTAGGATGAACTCAAAAATACCCTCTTGAACAAACGCAACTTGCGGATGTTCATAAAGCATTTTTTAAAACGTAAATTTTCGTTATATGGTATATATGTATAATATACTAACCTTTTTATTATACCTTCTCTTTTCTTTTTTCTTTTATCTTTTTCTTTTCTACGCACTTGGCATGGGATTTCGCTCCGTGCCAGGTGTGGTCTTTGAAAGGTGTAAAT
>JAJPZD010000091.1 GCA_021204605.1 Prevotella sp. | reverse complement strand
GCCAGGGTGGGGCTTCCATTCTAACCGCAAAGTTAGCATTAAAATCTGACATTTTCCCTTTCTTTCAACTTTTCAATCAGTTTTTTTTCGTTTGGATATTAGAAATTAAAAATTATTTGTAACTTTGCAGCCCGAAGAATGTGCATGCTGTTTCTGCCAATGCCGAAGGCAACCGCAAGGATAGTCGCTCTTCATATTACATATTGCTGTCGTAATGTGCGATTTAGAAACCTTCAGGATAGATCTGAAAAATTTGAATAAGGAAAACACGGGATTTCAATTCAATCTCGATGATTCCTATTTCCAGACTATCGGAGGCTCTGAAGTCAGCAGCGGAGCAGTGACTGTTACCGTCAACGTCCGCAAGGAAAGCTCTTTCTTCGAGTTGTTTTTCCACTCGGAAGGCACGGTGAACATACCCTGCGACATCTGCCTCGACATGATGGAGCAACCGATATGCGCCGACAATCACATCTCCGTGAAGTTTGGCGAGGAATATCTTGAAGAAGACGACTACATTACGGTGGAAAGAAATGATGGGACACTCGATGTCGCATGGCTTATTTACGAGTTCGTTGCTCTTAGCTTACCTTTAAAACACATTCATGAGGCGGGCAAGTGCAACTGCGACATGATAAAAATCTTGGAGCAACATTCGCCGGCAAATCCTATTAACGGCAATGCAGAGAAAACAACGCATCCTCGTTGGAGTGAATTGGAAAAACTTAAAAATATAATTAAAGATTAAAGAAAATGGCACATCCTAAAAGACGACAGTCAAAAAGCCGTACACGCAAAAGAAGAACTCATGATAAGGCAGTAGCTCCAACATTGGCTGTTTGCCCTAACTGTGGCGCATATCACATTTACCACACTGTATGCCCTACCTGCGGCTACTACAGAGGAAAGATAGCTATCGTTAAGGAAACGGCTGAATAATGGAGAAAATAAGCGCGATAATCACCGGCATCGGCGGGTATGTTCCCGACTATGTCCTCAACAACGAGGAACTCTCCAAAATGGTCGATACCAACGATGAGTGGATTATGACGCGTGTCGGCATAAAGGAACGCAGAATCCTCGTCGAGGAAGGACTCGGCACTTCCTATATGGCACGCAAGGCGGCGTGGCAACTGATGAAAAAAACAAATGCCAACCCCGACTCCATAGACGCTGTTATCGTTTCCACCTCAACCGCCGACTATGCGTTCCCATCAACTGCCTCAATAGTCATCGGCAAGTTAGGACTCAAAAACGCTTTCGCCTTCGACTTCTGGGCTGCTTGCTGCGGCTTCCTCTACTCACTCGACGTGGCCGCCTCCATGATAGAATGTGGACGATACAAGAAAATCATCGTTATCGGCGCTGACAAAATGTCTTCTGTCGTTGACTACAAAGACCGAAGCACTTGCGCTCTCTTTGGAGACGGCGCAGCTGCCGTCCTCGTAGAGGGAACAAAAGAGGAGAATATCGGTGTCAGAGACTCCTTTTTCAGGGCTGATGGCGCAGGACTGCCGTTCCTACACCTCAAAGCGGGCGGCTCTGTTTGCCCTCCCTCACATTTCACCGTTGACCACCGGCTGCACTACCTCTACCAAGAGGGTCGCACCGTGTTCCGTTATGCCGTTACAAGCATGAGCGACGACTGCGCACTCATTGCTGAGCGCAACCACCTCGACAAAAACAACATACGCTTTGTGGTGCCACACCAGGCTAATATACGTATCATCGAGGCCGTGGCAAAGCGTCTTGAACTGCCTATGGAACAGGTGATGGTCAACATAGAACACTTCGGCAACACCAGCGCAGCGACTATTCCGCTTGCCATCTGGGAGAATGAGCACCTTCTCAAAAAAGGAGACAACCTTATCTTCACTGCCTTCGGAGCCGGTTTCGTGCATGGCGCTTCTTACTATGTTTGGGCATACGACGGTGCACACCCAAGCGAGAGCAAGTAAAAGAAAAAAATAAAATTAAAGGCGTGCCCGTTCAAACCCGATGGCACGCCTTTTATTTTTCCAACAACTGCTGATGATTGACCAGGCAACGATAGACAAGATAATGGAGGCCGCCGACATCGTTGACGTGGTTTCCGATTTTGTCACTCTGCGTAAAGCAGGTGTGAACTACAAAGGACTGTGCCCATTCCATAACGAGAAAACTCCCTCCTTCGTCGTCTCTCCAGCAAAAGGCTACTGCCACTGCTTCTCCTGCGGCAAAGGCGGCACGGCGGTGGGCTTCATCATGGAACATGAACAGATGTCATACCCAGAGGCCTTGCGCTGGCTCGCCAACAAATACCATATCGAAATTCACGAAAAAGAACTCTCCGACGAGGAGAAACGCGCACAAAGCGACAGGGAAAGCCTCTTCATTCTCAACAACTGGGCTTTGCAGTATTTCAAGGACAACCTTGAAACCCCAGAAGGACGGGCCATCGGCATGCAGTATTTCCGCTCTCGCGGCTTCCGCGACGACACCATACAGAAATTCCAACTTGGATATGCTCTGAAAACAAAAGATGCTCTCGCTAAAACGGCTCTCGCAAAAGGCTACAAAGAACAGTTCCTCCTTGACACTGGCCTGTGCTACAAAAAAGACAACGGGGACCTCCATGACAGATATTCAGGCAGGGTGATCTTCCCAGTGCTCACCATGACAGGACGCACCGTGGCCTTCGGCGGCAGAATACTGGGCAACGACAAGAAATTGGCCAAATATGTCAACTCTCCCGAATCGCTTATCTACCATAAAAGCAACGAACTGTATGGTATCTTTCAGGCTAAACAGGCAATTGCGAAAAACGACAGATGCTACCTCGTGGAAGGATATATCGACGTTACTTCCATGCACCAAAGCGGCGTGGAAAACGTGGTGGCATCTTCAGGCACGTCCCTGACCACCGGACAGATAAAACTCATTCACCGCTTCACCGACAACATAACGGTTCTCTACGACGGGGACGACGCCGGCATCCACGCCTCAATAAGGGGCATAGACATGCTCCTCGCCGAAGGCATGAACGTGAAAGTGCTCCTCCTGCCCGACGGGGAAGATCCTGATAGCTTCGCTCAAAAACATTCCTCGCAGGAGTTTCAGAACTACATAGAGAAACACCAGACTGATTTCATCCAATTTAAAACCAACCTGCTGCTCAACAATGCCACCGACCCGATAAAGCGCTCTGAGGCCATAAGCAGCATCGTGAAAAGCGTCTCGGTGATACCCAACCAGATAATACGCGCCACTTACACCACAGAATGTGCTCACCGACTCGGCATCAACGAGGCCACACTCGTCAGCACGATGAACAAGTTCATACGTATCGCTATCGAGGAAAAACGCAAGGAAAAATTGCGTGAGAAAGAAAATGAAAAGGTAAACGGTGGTGAAATCGAAAATGAAAATGGAAACGAAAACGCAAATGTCAACGGTAATGAGCCTAAATACAGCAGCGGTGGCGATGCTCAGAAACCGCTGATAACTCCCTCTGTCACTCCCTTGCAGCAGACAAAAAATGTGGAGTATCTCCTCATGCAAATGGTGGTGAGACATGGCGAGAAAATTCTCTACAACAACGTTGAGACTGAGGATGGCAATACGATAAGCCTCAGCGTCTCGCAGTATGTCAAATATGACCTCGACACCGACAATCTCTCTTTCATCAACGACAGATACAACCGTATGCTGCACGAGGCGGTTGAACACAACAACGACACGGGTTTCAAGGCAGAAAACTATTTCACACACCACCCCGACTTCGAAATCAGCCGCATCGCTATCAACATGGTGATCGACCGTTTCCAACTGAGCAAGAGTCTGCAAGTGAAAAACGACGAGGAAACCCTGCGAAACCGCGTCAGACACCTTGTCCTTGACTTCCGCATGGACTATGTCGAGCGACACCTTAAAGAACTGCAGCAAGACATTAAGGCAACTGGCAATGACATAGACACGATAATGAAAAAAATGGCGGAGTACAAGAACCTGCAGGCGATAAGAAACGCCATAGCTAAAGAGCTGGGCAACGAGGTGATTATTTAACTCATGGAATATTTAGACAAACTCATATTCTTGGCTTACACCACGGTGGTGCTCATCACCATGCTGAAAGTGCTGCTCGACAACCGACAGCCCGCTAAGACCATGGCCTGGCTCCTCGTTCTGATTTTCATCCCTCTCGCCGGTATTATCCTCTACTTCTTCTTCGGTCAGAACACTCGCAAAGAGAAGATGATTAGCCAGCACAGCATGGACGAGTTGACTAAACGCTCCATGCTGGAGTTCGCAGAACAACAGAACCTCGTATTACCCAAAGAGCATGAGGTGCTTATAAAACTGTTCACCGTGCAAAACTGGGCTCTGCCCTTCAAAGACAACGAGGCGGAAATATTCACCGATGGCTATTCGTTCATTCATGCCCTGATGAGGGAAATAGCAAAGGCTCAACACCACATCCATTTCGAATCGTACATCATCTGTGACGACCCATTGGGCTTCCTCGTCTCTGATGCTCTGATAAACAAGTCTAAACAGGGTGTCGAGGTGCGCCTCATCTACGACGACGTGGGCTGCTGGAACGTGAGAAATTCGTTCTTCGAACGTATGCGCAACGCTGGCATCGATGTCCACTCGTACATGCCGGTGAAATTCCCTGCCTTCACAAGCAAGGTGAACTACCGCAACCACCGCAAGGTGTGTGTCATAGATGGCAAGGTGGGCTTCATCGGGGGCATGAACATCGCTCTCCGTTACGTGAAAGGCAACAACAACGGCGGCTGGCGCGACACGCATACGCTAATACGAGGAGGTGCCGTATATGGCATCCAAAGGGCCTTCCTCGTTGACTGGTATTTCGTTGACCGCACGCTAATCACCAACCGTTGCTACTACCCTGACTTAGTGGGTGTGAAGCTCAACAACTGTATCATGCAAATCGTGACGGGAAACCCCATAGGACCCTGGCCGGAGATAATGCAGGGCTATGTGCGCATCCTCCTTGAGGCTAAACATTATGTGTATATGGAAACTCCTTATTTCCTCCCTACAGAACCGGTGATGTTCGCCATGCGCACAGCGGCTTTGGCTGGCGTTGACGTGCGCCTGATGATACCGCTACATTCTGATTCTAAATTGGTGGAATGGGCAAGTCGCTCGTTTGTCAAGGAGAGCGCGGAGGCGGGGGTCAAGGTTTATCTATTCAATGCGGGCTTCAACCACTCCAAACTGCTAGTCTGCGACGACAGCCTCTCCACTTGTGGCTCTACGAACATCGACTTCCGCAGCTTTGACAATAATTTCGAAATCAACGCCTTCATCTACGACCATGACATGGCTCTGAGGATAAAGGAAATCTTCCTCAACGACATGGAAAAATGCGTCGATTACAGGCAATACAGCAACAAGCACCGCTTCCCCTTCTTGCTACGCTTGTGGGAATCGCTGATTCGGCTTTTCGCTCCGCTTTTGTAATCTTCTTCACAGAAATTATTTCCTTAGCTCTATCCTGAACGTCGTCCCCTTGCCTACTTCTGACCATTTTACGAATATCCTGCCCTTGTGATATTCTTCTACAATACGCTTGGCAAGAGACAAACCCAAGCCCCAACCGCGTTTCTTTGTGGTGAAACCGGGACGGAACACGTTGCTGATGTCCTTTTTGCGTATTCCCCTCCCATTGTCCGTAACCTCTATCACAACCCTCTCTGTTGTCTCCTCAACGTGCAGAGTTATAGCACCCGTGCCCTCCATGGCATCAACTGCGTTCTTACACAAATTCTCTATAACCCACTCAAACAGAGAGGCGTTGATCTTCACGGTGATATCGTTCTCCGGAAACTCCCTGATAAACGCTACCTTAGCCGATGTCCTACGGTCCATATACTCAATAACATGGGTAAGCACCTCCTTCAAACTTGACGGCACAGGCTCCGGCAACGAACCGATCTTGGAGAAACGCTCCGCTATGAGCTCAAGACGCTTCACGTCCTTGTCCATCTCGGGTATCAAACTGTCATTGGGATAGCTCTCCTTCAATATCTCCGTCCACGCCATAAGACTGGATATCGGGGTGCCAAGCTGGTGAGCCGTCTCCTTCGACAGCCCCACCCACACCTTGTTCTGCTCCGCTCGTTTCGATGTCAGTAGTGCGAATATGGCTACTACCACAAACAGCATCACCACGCCAAGCTGGATATATGGGTATGCGGCAAGACGTTTCAACATTATAGAATCGTCATAGCAGACGTTGATGTATTCGGTATCCTTGCTGGTGTCGTCCAAGGCAATCTTTATCACCTTACCATCCTCCATCATACGAGTACTGATAACCTTGGCATTCCGCATACTGTCCTCATAATTCTCGCCTTTCAGTTTAATGTTCCTGAATATATGCACCTCGCCATCGTCATCCGTTACAATCACTGGTATGGTGTTGTTCTTGTCTATAACCTTCAACACAAGATTCAAATCGGTGTTCTCGTCTGCCTTGCTCAACGACCGCATCGCCTCCGCCCACACCTCCATCCTGTTGTGCTCCTCCTCCTCAAGCTCCCTGACTAACGTGTTTGACACAACAAGAGACACCACGGCGATTACCACCGCCGTAACTACAAGGATGATCTTCACCTGCCTTATCCTGTCTGTCCACTGCATAGGTATTAAAATAACGATTTGTTATTATAAATATTGCAAAATGTCATGCTCACACTGCACTTCACAAGTCGAATGTTTCAAATAAGCGATTTTAATCAACTTATTTGGATAAAATCATATAAAATAAGCATATTGCAATATGTTTATTCGAAAATAGGTACTTAACTCACTGATATTCTGCAAGATAAGATGTCCAAATAGTGGAGATAATGAAATTTTATGACAAATTTCGGCTAAAAAGCCCATTTTTAGGGGCTAAAAATGACAAAAGCGACCCGAATCATGTTCTTTCTGAACTATTGGTCTCAGGTAAATATTTAATATTTTCTCCAGAATTCTTTTACATAATAAAAACATTATGTATATTTGCATTGTAAAAAAATATTGAGGAAATGGGTAAAGAACTTGAAGAAAACATAAAGCAAAGAGAGAAAAAACTTAAAGACTTTCTTGTATTATCCAAAGAATTAGGATTAAGCGAGGAACATAGCAAAAAAGTTATTGATGCAATGCTTGAAGATCCTTCAAAACTTTACAAACAAAGAAATTGACAATCAAAACCTCAATGTTCATGAACTATTAATAAAAAAAGCATAATATGGATAAGATAGATTTAATTTTGGCAGAATTGAGTCCGTTAATGGGAAAACATGATACAGAGAGTGTGAAAAGGAAAAAAGAACTCTTTGCATGGCTCAAAGAACATAATACTGAAGAAAATAAAGTAAAAGTGCAAATTTTCTTCGACAAGGAAATGCAAGAGATGGCACAAGGCATTGAAAACTTGCGAAAACAAATTGATGCCGAGAAATATAAAATCTTACCCTTGTCTTACATAGCAAAAAACTATTTCGGGAAATCAACATCATGGCTCTTGCAACGTATCAATGGATATAAGGTACGTGGCAAAAGTTATTCTCTTACCGATGAGCAAAAAAATATATTCAACAATGCCGTAAAAGAAGTGGCTGAAAAAATAAGTTCAGTCAAATTGGTATAGCCTTTACTTTACAAAAAGAAATTGTATGTTTACGCATTCTCCTCTGGATAGAAATTTGTCCATTCAGACAGATTTGTGGTATCTTTAATTTTAGTTTGACTGTATTTCCAGTTTAAGTTTTGCTCAATAATAACACCGCCAAGAAGGTGCTTGTCGGCGTTCTGTTCTGAATGGATATAGTCAATCAGGGCATTATGCTTTTCAACGGCATCCCGGTCGCTTTCCTTGCTCTTCGTGTCAAAGAGGAAAATCTGACCGTTTTTCATCCGCACAACAAAATCAATGTAGAACAGTGACTTGACACCCCTGAAATTCGTATAACTGATGGCATAGTTCTGCTTTCCCGAATCCCCATTCTTATACCACCAGTCAATATATTCCTTGTGTGCTGCCAAGAACGCAGTGAACCGCACCTCCGGATTTGAGGCATTTATCTGCTCCACAAAAGGTACAAGGGCATGGTTCTCAACATCCTCCCTAACTTTATGCGAACTCTCGCTATACAGACGGTCAGCAGGAACTTCCCAATCATACTGCACAAATGACTTTTCGATCTTCTCTTTCTGTTTCTTTATCAACTTATCCAAATACTCATCCAAGGCCTTCGCAATAACATCTTCAAACTTCGGACTGTTGTCTGGATTCAACAAAAATTTTACGATATCATACTCCTGCAAGCCAAACAAGTTTCCCAATATCTCTTTGAGAACATAACCAAGTGTCGTAACGCTTACCTTCTCGAACTTCGAACCAATCAGTTTTGAGCAAAAGTCATTATATAGTTTGTTGTTTTCCTGAGAACTTCGTTTATAATAAATCTTTATTATAATTCATGGGTAAAATTCGATAATAAGTAAATAAAATGTAAATTATGGTTTTATTTGATTTATTTTTCAAAACAATGTATTATTTTTGTGAGAGTAAAAATGGGCAATAAAATAATTAAAGAATAAAAACAACGTGCAGCCGACATTTATTGATTTATTCTCTGGGTGTGGAGGTATGTCTCTTGGCTTTGAAATGGCAGGTTTTAAGAGCATCTTGGCAATTGATAATTGGAATGATGCCCTTATAACATACGCATATAATCGTAAAAATCCTAAAACACTATGTGCCGATTTGCTAAATCTATCCCCATATGAAGTAGAAAAAACAATCAGCACAAACATAATTGACGTTATAATAGGAGGTCCTCCCTGTCAAGGTTTTTCGGTAGCAGGAAAACGTGTTGTAGAAGATGAACGCAACAAGCTATATAAGTCTTTCGTGAACATGGTTAGACATTTCAAGCCACAAGGATTTGTCATGGAAAATGTTCCCAATATTCTTTCTATTGGCAATGGAATTATAAAAGAATCGATTCTTTCAGATTTCAGTAATTTAGGTTATAATGTTGTTTGCAGAGTGATGTTAGCATCAGACTATGGCGTTCCACAAAATAGGAGAAGAGCTGTTTTTGTAGGATTAAGAAATGGAATATATGCATTTCCTGATAAGAAAGTAACAAATCCTGTAACTTCGTCTGAAGCTTTGTCTGATTTACCAGAAACAACAGTAAAAGATGGGGCTATTTATAAGATTTCACCACAGTCCCCTTACCAAAAAATAATACGTAAAAACAGTCATGGGATCTACAACCATGAAATTACAATACACACAGAACAAACAAAACGTATAATTGCAATGGTGCCAGATGGTGGCAATTACAAAAATCTACCCAAAGAGTTGTGGAACATGAGGAAAGTCCATATTGCATGGACAAGATTGAATAGTAAGAAACCAAGCTTCACAATAGATTGTGGACACAACCATCATTTTCATTACAAATATAACCGTGTACCTACTGTTAGGGAAAGTGCAAGACTACAATCTTTTCCAGACAGTTTCGTTTTTATAGGAGGAAAAGGCAGCCAACTTAAACAAGTAGGTAATGCAGTTCCACCATTAATGGCTTATCAAATTGCTTTATCATTAATTAAATACTTAAAATAATATGTATAATCCAGACAATCAATATAGATGCACCATAATCCGAGGCAAAAGTCAATCGGAAATGGAGGATTTATTGCCTTTTTATGCTCAAACAGTTCATAAAATATGTCCATGTAAGAAAAAAGAATTTGACATTCGTTGTAATGACATATTGTCAGATTTCTTCTATCATATCAGTACTTTTTCTGAATTGCCAAATGACAATCAAAAAACAGTACGCAATCATATTACAGAGATTATGGGCAAATTATTAGGACTGTATTTTACAAACGAGGAAGGACTTATTTGTGAATCCACAAATTGTATTCATTTGAACCAGCATCATGATTATCCCACATTTTTCAAAAGTATATGTTATAATCTCCAATTTCCCAATGCTGCAAGCAATACTAATTTCATGACACAGCACATGAAAAATGGTATTAACATAAAACCACTTTGTTATGTCGTTTGTTTATTGGAATATGCACGTTTAAACGGCAATTTGCTTTTAACAAAACAGGAAATCGGCTATTATGCCCTTAATAATTTTGAGGTTTTGCAAGGTAAGGTCAGTGAAAAAGAAGTATATGAGCAAATTAAATATGATAGAGACAACAAGATAAGAAAAAACAAATTATATGGTTCTCATGATTGGCAACATATTAAGGAAATGTTCAACCTACTTAATCTATCAAACTTGTGCTTGTCAGACAAAGATTATATTTGGTTAAACAAAGATGAGAGTAAAGCTATCGACATTTTTCTAAATTACAAGGAAAATCCAACTTTTGATATATACAAGTACAATATAAATGAACAAAAAGAAATTGAGCAGTTAAAACTTGACTGGCAATTTTATTATAGTAGTATGTTTTCAGAGATTTCTAAAATTGAGACTCAATTTACTGCTAATGTTAATGATCAAAAGAAAGAAATACGGCAAAGAGGATCTGTTGGAATCACTACTGTTGAATTGGGTGACCAAGGAGAATCACTTGTATATAAAATGGAGAAAGAGAGAGTGCGCAAATACAAGGAACGTTTAGTAAATAAAGTATTATTGTTAGGCAAAACCAAAGGATTGGGATATGACATCAGTTCAATTGAAGCTGATGAAAATCCACAAAATCCCGAATTTGCAAGATATATTGAGGTCAAAAGCACTACACGTATAACAAAGCCCTCATTCGATAATAATTGGACCGATTCCATAAACCTGACAGCTAAAGAGTGGGTAGCTGCTAAACAATATCGAGAATACTACAATATATACAGAGTTTATTTCACTCGTGAAGAAACTATCATCATAAGAATTCAAAACCCATTTAAAATGTATGAGGAAGGAGAAATCGAGGTGTTCCCTACAATATATCAAATGGATTTTAATAATTCCGCAATTACAAAACAATATTTCCCAATGAAGTGATATGAATAAGCATTTAAATGTGGCATCACTTTTTTGCGGATGTGGTGGCAGTGACTTAGGAATGATAGGAGGATTTACTTACTTGGGTAAGGAATATCCTCGTCTGAATTATGATATTGTATATGCCATTGACATTGACAGTAAAGCTATCCAAACGTATAATGCCAATTTTGAACACAAGGCTGTATGTGCGGACGTAACAGAGGTTGATTTTAATGAGATACAAGAAGAAATTGATGTTATGATAGGCGGTTTCCCTTGCCAATCATTCTCTACTGTAAATCCCACAAAAGATACAAATGATGAAAGGGCCAATCTATATAAGCAAATAGTAAGATTTTTACATACAAAGCAACCGAAATATTTTATATGCGAAAACGTAAAGGGCTTGCTGACCTTACAAGGGGGAAGTATCATTCAGAAAATAGCAAGAGAGTTCAGGGATGAGGGCTATAACATTCAATATAGGCTGTTAAAAGCTGTCGAGTTTGGTATTCCACAAAAAAGAGAACGTGTAATTATCGTTGGCATAAGAAGTGACATGAATGTCAGATATTCGTATCCATCATCTGTGAATACAGAACGAAATGTGGTTCCTTTAAGTAAAGTGATTGACAAACTGGCAATTGAGGAACAGAGATATTACTTTTCCGAAAAGGCAGTACAAGGGATGAAAAACGCCAAAAAAAACATGAAACGTGGATTGTGGCAAGATTTAAATGGCCCGTGTCTTACTATTACATCACATTTAGCCAAAACAAGCATTAATTCAAGAGACCCAGTCTTATTGGTTGATGCCGAAAAAGAATTATATCGTAGGTTTACTCCTCGGGAAGCGGCAAGAATACAATCTTTTCCTGACAAGTTTGTTTTCCCCACAACGGAAACTAGTGCATACAGACAGATAGGAAATGCCATACCCCCTGTTTTCATGTGGCACATCGCAAAAGCCCTTCAGGATTCGATAGCAAACAAGAAAATGCCACCTAAAAACACACATCTATATTCAATAGAAGAAGAACATTTTGCTGGAAATTGGACTCAATTGTCATTATTTGAGCCAGATGCATTGTATTTATACAATATCGATAAATCTGTTTTGATTGGCTCATGTCGTCAAGGTACAAAAAATTGGATAACAGCCAATATGATGTACAACTATCCCATAACACAAAACGAAATTGATGCTCATCCAGAATTATTAAATATCAAGAAAATAGTTATCATGCACAGAAAGACTGTCGTAGGATATTATGTTGTAGAATCTATCCAAATAGTAGATAAGAGCTGGTTGAAAAAAAACAATTATCCAATCAAGAGCAGCAAACACAATTCAGATACCAAATACCTTTTATTCAACTTGGAAGGAACGAACGAAAATCCATCCTATATAACCCGGCATAACAGCACATTAATAATAGGTAAAGGAACAAAAATAAAAGATGGTATATTATAAAATGTTGACCCATGAATATTGCAATACATTGTTGAATCGTACAGATAACCTTAGATTATGGATAAAAGCCAGGCTATCGAAATAGCAAAAGAATACAAATCAATCGTGGCAGAACATCTGCCGCTCAAAGCCCTGTATCTTTACGGCTCATACAGCAAGGGAGGATATACGGATGAAAGCGATATTGATATTGCCGTAATAGTCTCACACCTTGGCGACAATTATTTCAAGGACACCCCATTATTATGGAAGTTAGGGCGCAAGGTAAACTATCTTATAGAGCCAGTCCTACTAACAGAGGATTTGAATAATCCACTTTATGCAGACGTTATCAAAACAGGAATACTAATATAAATACGAAAAATTTATTTAAGTGTTCATCTCTAATTTTACTGTATCATCAAACTTTTACATACAACATTTTCAATCTTAACTGCAATATATTGCTGTTTTTATATTCCATTGCGATTTAATAAAAACATCAAATTTTGCTGACATTAATTTTGGATATTCCAAAATTAATCACTATCTTCGCAACAACTTTTAGAGAAAAGTTCGCATTCAACAATGCGTATGCAAAAAAACACTGAAACACAAAAATAGTGAAACAGTGAAACACTTTTGCGGTGACACATAAAACAGTTAAATATTGGCATAACGATATAAAATATGGCGATATGCTGACACCGAGATATATTAAACGACAAATTAGCAACATCCTGACTGTTTCACTTTTTGAAACACTGAAACACTAAATAATAAATTCGTGGGACAGTGGGACACTTTTCAGGTAATATGTAAAAACAGCAAAATAACGACATGGTGACACAACAATAGGGCAACAACCGACATTATGGTAAGATAAAGCAGTAAAATAGCAACATACTGACTGTCCCAAAAGTTGGGACACTTGGGACACTCTAAAACTGACACTATTCCATGTAAAACCATAAAATATTGACACAACAACACATACGTAGGTAGTTTTCATTTTAACTTGCCCTGTATTCTTGTGGTGTTATGCCAGTCATACGCTTGAAGAACTTGCAGAAAAAGCTGGGGTTGGGAAAGTCGAGCTCATCGGAGATCTGTGTCACCTGTTTGTTGCTGTGCCTTAACATCACTTTCGCAGTTGTTACCACCGCACGGTCAATCCACTCCTTAGCGGTTACACCCGAAGTGTTCTTCACGGCAACACCAAGATAACGGGGCGTGACACACATCTTGTCGGCATAGAAACCAATAGAATGTTCCTTTTTGCAGT
>JAJPZD010000014.1 GCA_021204605.1 Prevotella sp. | reverse complement strand
TGTTTGGCGGTATCCAGTTTTTAAGCATATTGATAGGGATATTGAGAAACAAATTTGTAGCCGTGATTCTTGGACCTACAGGAATGGGCCTTATCTCCCTGCTCAACTCAACAATCACATTCGTTTCAAACGCCACAAATTTCGGCATAGCAATAAGTGCCGTGAAGAATGTGTCAGAAGCCTTTGAGAGCAAGGAAGAGAGCCGCATAACCAAAGAAATCGCCATGGTGCGCACCTGGTGCCTGCTCACGGCAGTATTCGGCATATTGGTATGTATTGTTTTCAGCAAGGTCCTCAACAACATAACATTCTCGTGGGGGGACCACACACTGCATATAATATTGCTCTCCCCAATAGTAGGTTTGGCAGCCGTAACAGGCGGTGAGGTAGCTATATTGAAAGCCACCCGCAACCTGCGCAAATTGGCTTTGATATCGGTATATAACATGCTGTGCGCCCTCGTCGTCTCTGTGCCGGTTTATTATATATGGGATATGTCGGGCATCGTTCCTTGCCTTGTCATCCTTGCGCTATTACAACTGCTGACCACCATTCTGTATTCATATAAACTATATCCACCAAAACTGTTATCCTCTTTCCGACAGCTTCGCTCCGGCTTTCTAATGGTGAAGCTCGGCATCGCCTTCGTCATCGCCGGCATATTCACAAGTGGGGCGGAGTTTGTCATACGGTGTTATCTAAACAATGTCGCCTCCCTTGAGACAGTAGGGCTTTACAGTGCCGGCTTCATGATAGTGATGACCTACGGCAATACAGTGTTCTCCTCTATGGAGACCGACTATTATCCACGCCTTTCAGCAGCCAACAACAAGAATTATTTCAGCGATATAGTAAACGCACAAAGCGAGGTGTCGATACTGATTATCTCTCCCTTCTTGGTGACTTTCATGTTTTTGGTTCCTATAATTTTACCGTTGCTCTACAGTGGGAAGTTCACGCCTATAATAGGCATGGTTCAAATAGCGACTTTGGCATTATATATAAGGGCGACAAAACTGCCTGTCTGCTACATTTCTATAGCGAAAGGTAACTCCTTGCTATTTATGATATTGGAAGGCCAGTATGCTTTCTTCATAATAGTGGGATGTATTATAGGTTTTATTTATTACGGTCTGACCGGCATGGGCTATGCCATAACAATAGTAGGAATTATTGATTACATAATCACTCTATTGTTTATGTGGAAAAGATATAAGTTCAAGACATCAAACAATGTGTGGAAATATCTCCTCTGTCAATACCCGATAGGAGTAATAGCATTGTTCGTAACTCTTTCGCTGAACAGTTGGATTTACTGGCTGTCGGGAGTGGTATTGATAATTGCAAGCACTGCCATATCATTAAACATTTTGTATCATAAAACTGAAATATGGAATGAACTGAAAAAGAAAATATCTTCAAAACTCAACCGTAATAATTAATTATTCAAAAACCTGAATGAGCGTGATTAAAGATAAATATAAATTTTCACTAAAAACATTATCCACAAAAGTGATAAAACTATGTTGATAACATAGGGATAATATGTTGATAACTTTACTGATTTGCACAAAAAGAAAGATATAGATTAAGAAAAGTTGAAAACCCCACAATAAAAGAAAGAGAAAAAAACACACTTTTCAACATAAAACTAACAATAAAAAATATAAACTTATTAAATTTGCACAAAGAAAAGATTTGTTGATAAATGGCGTAATTCATTGGAATACAAAAGAAAGATATCAACAAGGTATGTTGAAAAACATAATCAAAATGTTAATATCTGGAAAAGCAAGTTTTCTATAAGAAAATTATCCACATTATCAACAGCATATCATATACATAATATATAGATTAAAATAAAAAATAAGTATATAATTATATAATACAGATTTGAAAACTGCAGGATATGGATATGATAAAGGAAGAATGGAAGAAAAAAGGTTATATAGATGAACCTATTGATGAGAATATCGACATTGTCAAGGAGATTAGGCAGATGTGCAGGGAGAAAGAAGCCGTAATCTTGGCACATTACTATGTGGATGGCAAGATACAGGACATTGCCGATTTCATTGGCGACTCCCTTGCTCTGGCAAGAAAGGCGGCAGAGACGGAGGCGAAGATCATCGTGATGTGCGGCGTGCATTTCATGGCAGAGACCTGCAAGATACTTTGCCCCGACAAGCTCGTGTTGTGCCCCGACCTCAATGCCGGCTGCTCGTTGGCGGACTCCTGCAACGCTGCAGAGTTGAAAGCGTTCAAGGAGCAGCATCCCGACTATATGGTTGTTTCTTACGTCAATACAACAGCCGGAGTAAAGGCTCTCACAGATATTGTTGTTACCTCCGGGAATGCGAAGAAAATAGTGGAGCAACTGCCAAAAGACGAGAAGATAATCTTCGCCCCTGACTATAACTTAGGCAATTATATCAACAGTGTTACCGGCAGGAATATGCTGCTTTGGAATGGCGGCTGCCATGTGCATGAGCGTTTCTCCGTAACGGATATATTAAGACTGAAAAAAGAGCATCCCGAAGCTCTTGTCCTCGCCCACCCTGAATGTAAGTCGCCCGTGCTCGCCACTGCCGACATTATCGGTTCCACTGCCGTCTTATTGGCCTATTGTGTAGCCCACCCCGAAGGAGAATATATTGTCGCTACTGAATCAGGCATACTGCATGAAATGAGAAAACAATGCCCTGACTCTGTTTTCTATCCTGTAGCTCCAGAGATTACCGACTGCTCTTCGGGTTGCTCGTGCAACAACTGTGAATATATGAAAATGAATACTTTGGAAAAAATATATAATTCTCTCAAATATGAGTTTCCCTCTGTTGATGTCCCACAGGAAATATCAAGAAAGGCCGTCAAACCAATAGAAAGAATGTTGGATATGTCTTGAATATATCAAAATAATTTATTTTCTCCGTTTATCTTTTTCATCTCACTCTTCTTCCTGCCTATAAGGAAAGGAAAATAATTGGTTATTATAATGGTAATTATTGTCATTATTGTAACTACTATAAGAAAATCAAGTAATATAATGGTATAATTACCATTGTAAGAGAGACCGATTTTTCTGAAAAACATCCCTGTAAGCAAGGGTACTCCACCACATATAAAATAATATACTATGCTGTTTCTGCCGATAAAATTCAGAAACCTGAAATTGCTGAACTTTTTCATCATTGTTATGATGATAAAGGCAGACAAAAATGTGTCAACGAAGAATATAGGAAATGATGTTATTGAATCAGGATTGACAGTCATATTTAAATTATATCTTGATTCTATCCATTTTAATAAAATTACTATAATC
>JAJPZD010000116.1 GCA_021204605.1 Prevotella sp. | reverse complement strand
GTGCGGGCATACTGCTTCAGATTCCCCATGAGTTTATCCTCTTGCAGGGAATACCGGTGCCGGAGAAGGGAAAATACGGTACGGGTCTTGTGTTCTTCCCGAAGGATAGCAAGAAGCAGCATGCGATTTTGAGTATAATGATCGAGGAGATAGAGCGCGAGGGGCTTTCCCTGATGCACCTGCGCAACGTTCCCACAAATCCCGACTGCCTCGGTGAGACGGCACGCGCCGTCGAACCGGACATCAAGCAGGTGTTTGTCACGGGTGTTACCGATGACAAGGTGCCTGTGTTTGAGCGCACGCTTTACGTGATACGTAAGAAGATAGAGAAAAGGGTGAACGACGAGGACTTCTACATCTGTTCTCTTTCAAGCAAGAACATAGTGTATAAGGGAATGTTGTCAAGCCTGCAGCTGAGGCAGTATTTCCCTGACCTGACCAACAACTACTTTACGAGCGGTATCGGACTGGTGCACTCTCGCTTCTCTACCAACACCTTCCCTACGTGGAGCCTCGCCCAGCCGTTCCGCCTCTTGTGCCACAACGGCGAGATCAACACCATACGCGGCAACAGGGGCTGGATGCAGGCCCGCGAGAGCGTGCTAAGCTCCGAGCAGCTCGGGGACATCAGGCGCATAACGCCTATCGTGCAGCCGGGCATGAGCGACTCGGCAAGTCTCGACAACGTGTTCGAGTTTTTCGTGATGAGCGGTCTGTCGTTGCCCCATGCCATGACTCTTATGGTGCCGGAGAGCTTCAACGACAAAAACCCTATTTCCGAGGAGCTGAAAGCCTTCTATGAATACCACTCTATACTCATGGAGCCGTGGGACGGCCCCGCCGCGCTGCTGTTCAGCGACGGCCGCTATGCCGGCGGTATGCTCGACCGCAACGGCCTGCGCCCGGCACGCTATACGATAACTAAGAACGACATGATGGTTGTGGCCAGTGAGGTGGGTGTGATGGACTTCGACCCGACGGAGATTGCCGAGAAGGGCAGGCTGCAACCGGGAAAGATATTGATGATCGACACTCAAGAGGGCAAGATCTACTACGACGGTGAGATAAAGGAACGCCTCGCGGCGGAGCATCCCTACCGCCAGTGGCTGTCAACCAACCGCATACAGCTTGAGAAACTGAAAAGCGGCCGTAAGGTGTCAAACAGCGTTGATAACCTTATCCGACACGAACTCGTGTTTGGCTTTGGACAGGAGGATATCGAGGACACTATCATCCCGATGTGCGTGAACGGCCAGGAACCGACAGGCGCAATGGGCAACGACACACCGCTTGCCGTGCTTAGCGACAGGCCGCAGGTGTTCTTCAACTATTTCCGCCAGCAGTTCGCACAGGTCACCAACCCTTCCATCGACTCCATCCGCGAGAGCCTTGTGATGTCGCTCACTGAATATATCGGCAGGGTAGGAACGGGTATCCTTAAACCGGATGCCACCAACTGCAAGATGGTGCGCCTCCCTCACCCGATATTGAACAACACACAATTAGACATCCTCTGCAACATACGCTACAAGGGCTTCAACACCGTGAAACTGCCTATCCTCTTTGAGTGCTCAAAGGGAGAGGACGGCCTGCATGAGGCCCTCGACCACCTCTGCAAGGAGGCGGAGAGAAGTGTCGATGAGGGCTACAACTATATAATCCTTTCCGACCGGGACATCGACGAGGCACATGCCGCCATACCGTCGCTGTTGGCAGTGAGCGCCGTGCACCACTACCTTATTTCTGTGGGCAAGCGTGTGCAGACGGCTCTTATCGTGGAGAGCGGCGAGATACGAGAGACAATGCACGCCGCTCTGCTTTTAGGCTATGGCGCTTCGGCTCTCTGTCCGTATATGACATTCGCCATTCTCGATGACCTCGTGAAAAGGGGAAAGATACAGGAGAACTATGAGACGGCGGAGGCCAACTATATAAAGGCCGTCAAGAAGGCGTTGCTCAAGATAATGGCGAAGATGGGCATCTCCACTATCCGCTCTTACCGTGGAGCGAAGATCTTCGAGAGCATCGGTCTGTCGGAAAGCCTTCTCAAAAACTATTTCGGCACAGACGTGTCAACAATCGGCGGTATCGGCCTTGAGACTATCGCCCGTGATGCTATCGCCATGCACGATGCCGGCTTCTCAAAACATGCCGAGACTGACTTCCTGCCTAACCTTGGGCAGTTCCACTACCGCAAGGACGGCATCAAGCACGCCTGGAACCCGGAGACGATAGCCACCTTGCAGCTTGCCACACGCACCGCCAACTACAAGAAATACAAGGAGTTTACACAACTCGTTGACGATAAGGAGAGCTCCATTTTCATCCGCGACTATTTCGACCTGAAGTCCGACCGCAAGCCTATCAGTATCGACAAGGTGGAGCCTGTGGAGAATATCGTGAAGCGTTTCGTGGCTGCAGGCATGAGTTTCGGCGCATTGAGCAAGGAGGCCCACGAGACTGTCGCCCTTGCCATGAACAAGCTCGGCACTCGTTCCAACACCGGTGAGGGTGGCGAGGACAACGACCGTTTCCATGCTACATTCAACGGTATTTCATTGTCGAGCAAGACAAAGCAGATAGCATCAGGGCGTTTCGGCGTTACCACAGAGTATCTTGTCAATGCGGAGGAGATACAGATCAAAATAGCACAGGGCGCGAAGCCCGGCGAGGGCGGCCAGCTGCCCGGCTTCAAGGTCAACGAGATCATCGCCAAGACACGTAACTCCATACCGGGTATTTCGCTGATCTCACCGCCGCCTCACCATGACATTTATTCTATTGAGGACCTTGCGCAGTTGATATTCGACTTGAAAAACGTGAACCCGAAGGCTGCGGTGAGCGTCAAACTTGTGGCAGAGAGTGGCGTGGGCACTATCGCCGCCGGCGTAGCAAAGGCGAAGGCTGACCTCATCGTAATATCCGGAGCGGAGGGCGGCACGGGCGCCTCTCCCGCGTCAAGCATGCGCTTTGCAGGTATCTCCACAGAGATAGGTATCAGTGAGACGCAGCAGACGCTTGTGAAGAACGGCCTCCGCGGCCAGGTGCGTCTGCAGGTTGACGGTCAGTTGAAAACCGGCCGTGACATTATCACTATGGCGATGCTCGGCGCCGATGAGTTTGGCTTTGGCACGCTGGCTCTGATCGTCTTGGGTTGCGTGATGATGAGGAAGTGCAACATGAACACCTGCCCTCTCGGTGTCACCACGCAGATTCCTGAGCTCCGCAAACATTTCTTGGGTAAATATGAGTATCTCGTCAACTATTTCACCTTCCTCGCCCAAGAGGTCCGTGAGTATCTCGCCGAATTGGGCTATGAGAAGTTTGATGATATAGTGGGCCATACGGAGCTTATCAAGAAGAAAACCACCAAGGAGCACAGCAAGCCGGCATTGCTCGACTTCACCCGCCTGCTGCACAAAGAGGAGGGCAACTGCTCCATTTACCATACCACAGAGCCTATCCATGACCTTGACAACATCCTCGACAGACAGATAATACGCAGCTCGATGAGGGCTATCGACAACAAGGAGGAGGTGAACCTCGACTATGCCATCAAAAACACCGACCGTGCAGCCGGTACGATGCTAAGCGGCTTGATAGCGGAGAAATACGGCGAGCAGGGCCTCCCTGACTCCACCGTCAACATCAAGTTCAAGGGCTCTGCCGGCCAGAGCTTCGGGGCATTCCTCGTCAGGGGGGTCAGCTTCAAACTTGAGGGCGAGGCAAACGACTATTTCGGAAAGGGCCTCAGTGGCGGCCGCATTGCTATCCTGCCTCCTATAAGGAGCAACTTCAATGCCGAGGACAACATCATCGCCGGCAACACCGGCCTGTATGGCGCCACAAGCGGTGAACTATACGTCAATGGCAAGGTGGGTGAGCGATTTGGTGTGCGCAACTCCGGTGCCATCGCCGTCATCGAGGGCGCCGGCGACCACTGCTGTGAGTATATGACTGGCGGCAGGGTGGTGGTGCTCGGTGAGACAGGGCGCAACTTCGCCGCCGGCATGAGCGGCGGTGTGGCTTACGTTTGGGACAAGAACCACAATTTCGACTATTTCTGCAACATGGACATGGTGGAAATCAACCTCGTGGAGGAAAGCAGTTACCGCAAGGAGCTCCATGAGCTTATCCGCCAGCACTATCTCTATACGGGTTCCAAACTTGCCCGCACCATGCTTGACGACTGGAACAGGTATGTGGAGGACTTCATCCAGGTTGTTCCTATCGAGTACAAGCGTGTGCTGCAGGAAGAACAGGTAAGAAAACTGCAACAGAAAATCGCTGACATGCAGCGTGATTATTAATCTTTGTGTTAACTCCTCAAAAATTAGAAAAATGGGAAATCCAAAAGCTTTTTTGACAATACACCGCCAGGAGGCAGGATATAGACCGGTCCATGACCGCATTCATGATTTCGGAGAGGTGGAGCAGACATTGAACTCCAACGACAGACGCACACAGGCATCGCGCTGCATGGACTGTGGCGTGCCATTCTGCCATTGGGCTTGCCCTCTCGGCAACAAGGCTCCAGAGTGGAACGATGCATTATATAAAGGTGACTGGGAACTGGCTTACCGCTTGCTCAACGCCACCAACGACTTCCCAGAGTTCACCGGCCGTATCTGTCCCGCTCTCTGCGAGAAGGCCTGCGTGCTTAACCTTATAGTGCATGAGCCGACTACAAACCGTGAGAACGAGGCGGCAATAACGGAAATTGCCTTCAAGGAAAAATATGTGCGCATCCACCAGCCGGAGCGCAACGGCAAGAAGGTGGCTGTGATCGGCTGCGGACCCGCAGGCCTTGTTGCCGCCAACCGCCTCAACCTGAAAGGGTATAGTGTCACCGTGTTCGACAAAAACGAGGATGCGGGCGGCCTGCTCCGCTATGGCATTCCGAATTTCAAGTTGAACAAGGAGATGATCAACCGACGCATGAATGTGCTGCGCAAGGAGGGTATCGTGTTTAAGTTCAATCAGGTTATCGACCTCACTAAACTGCCGCTGGGCTTCGATGCTTACGTGGTGGCCACCGGAACACCCACCGCCCGCGACCTGAAAATACCGGGACGTGAGTTGAACGGAATCTACCTCGCCCTTGACATGCTAAGTCAGCAAAACCGTATCCTCGCCGGCTTGGAGTTCAAGAAAGAGGATCTCGTTACTGCCAAGGGCAAGGATGTCCTCGTTATCGGCGGCGGCGACACAGGAAGCGACTGTATCGGCACTTCTCACCGACAAGGCTGCAAGAGCGTTACACAGATTGAGATTATGCCGAAACCTGTAGAGGGTCCGGAGGACCCGGAGAACCCCTGGCCCAACTGGCCCCGCACTCTCAAGACTTCCTCAAGCCACGAGGAGGGCTGTATCCGTCGCTGGAATATCAACTCGCTGAAATTCATCGGCAAAGACGGCAAACTCACCGGCGTGGAGGTGCAGGAAATCACGTGGAAACCGAACCCGGAGGGCGGACGACCCCTCATGGAACCGGTAGGAAAACCGGAAGTCATCAAGGCGGACATCGTGCTCCTCGCTATGGGCTTCCTCAAACCGGAACTGCCGAAATTCGCCGATAACGTGTTTGTCGCCGGTGATGCGGCAAGCGGCGCCTCTCTCGTGGTGCGTGCCATGGCAAGCGGGCGCGACGCGGCCCAGAAAGTGGACAGCTTCCTGTGCAGGTAAGCAGTTAAGTAGGTTTTACTTTTATATATCTTGGGACAGGAAACAGCCGAATTCGACTGTTTCCTGTCTTTTTCGTCGCTTTTACCCTTAATTTTAATTAATAAAAAAAAAAAAAAAATTAAAGATTTTAGTTAATTTTTGGAATAATATGTTTATTATTATATTTTTGCCATGAAATTTTGTGAGCGTCCATGTTATAATGACCATATATCATAATTGTGGTTATTGAAAACATCAAGACCTGAAAAACGGGATTTGTCCCAATATAATCATTTAGATATTCTTGAATCAAGAGTTTTATCAAATATTACTAACTTAATAACAATGTCTATGAAAAAAATTTTACTAAGCGCTTTCGCGCTGATTTTTGCAATGACTTGCTTTGCTACCATCCCAAGAGATGATGGAGACGGGGATGACAATGAAAGCAACAGCGTAATGACTTCTGCTGACTTTGACATGTATTTCACTTCCAGCTCTGATTCCACTGGCAACAACATCGACATCTTCACTCTCACTCGTGGAAGCAGCAAAAGCAACGCTTCTGGTTCGGCTTCCTACGGAGATTATACGTTCAATTACGGCTTCAAGATTGAGAGCTCTCCTTGTTCCATAGTGTTCACTGTTCCTGAGAATAGTGATGAAACGAGTGATAAGAAGAACTTGGAGCTCGTACTCGTGTTTAGCAATGAAGATGACTCTGCAACTGTTTACATCCAGCCAGAGGATGGAAGTAAGGTACAATTGACTGGTGATGAGGAAAATCCCAACATCATAACCAAGATAATCACCCCGGGCACTTATACTCTGACAAGGGTTAGTGGCTCACATACTCTGTTCTATATCGCCCTGAACTATACCGACGAGCAAATAGAAGATTATTATGCAGCTACTGATGACAACTATATCTATTTCACAAGTATGTCGGGCGACCAGACCAACGATGAGACGTTCTTCACGATTTCAAACAGCGGCGGCACCAGCACTGGTGAGGCAAAATACAATGACCATACGTTCACTACCGGTCTCGTACTGAAAGGCGACCCAAAGACATCGATTTCGTTCACGGTTCCTGAGGTAGAGGGGGATGCTCATAACATGAAGCTCATTGTCGTTCTTGACAGCGCAAGTGTAAGTACAGACGATGAAGGAATTGAGACTGTGACATATCCTAACCTTTATATCAATAATGACAAGATAACAGCTTCGGAAGAGGACAATAATATCATAACCGATGTACTTGGCGCAGGTACCTATACTCTGACAAGGGGGAATGGCTCATTCAACATTTACTATATCGGTCTGTCATACACCGATGAGCAGACAGAAGCAGAGAAGCTCATCTATGACTCCCAGGATGACGAGTACATCTACTTCACGAGCTTGGAGGGCGACACTGCAACCAGCACGAAAGATTTCTTCACCATTTTAACTGACGGCAAGGCTTCAAAAGTAAGCTATGTAGAAGTAGAAAGTACTGCTACCTACGATGGCCATGATTTCAAATACGGTTTCAAGGTAGAGAAGAAGACCACCATAACGTTCACCGTTCCGGAAAACACGGAGAACGAGGCTATGCCTAATATGAAGCTCACCCTTGTGTTCGGAGACTTAGGAAAGGACTCTATTAGTACCGTTCCTAACATCAAGATTAAGGAGAAAAATGATGAGAGTGAGACAGCAGTGGAAGGTGAGGAAGGTAGCAACGTAATAACAAGGGTACTTGCTCCAGGTGATTACACTCTGTCAAAGGCCGGCTCACAACATCTTTTCTATATCGGTCTTTCATACACAGATGAAGAAACCCCAGAGGTAGCTGCCTCTTATCATTCAGATGCTGATTATGAGGTTTATTTCACTGGCAAGTCAATCGAAGCAGGTTACAACTGCGACATCTTCGATGTTTACAGCCCGAGTGACTATACCACAAGCTATGGTGAGGCCAACTATGATGGCTACACGTTCACATACGCCTGCAAGATGGAGGAAGACACTTATGTGAAGTTCGCGATAACTGATAGTATGGACCTCACGCTTGTATTCGCTGATAAGGACCAAGACGGTAAGGTTTATATCGATATCCAAGAAGAAAATGATGAGAAGGCAACTACGTTGACGGCAAATGGCAGTGAAAAGGTCATCTACACGACAATCGGCGCAGGTAGTTATACACTGACAAAGGCAGCTTCGTCATCATGCAATTTGTTCTACATCGGTCTTACTCAAATCGGTGATTCCTGCATCTACCAAACCGACTTCACGGATTGGGTGGCTAGTGATAAATATGGTGAATACTCACGTGAAGATTCTGTCACGACAGGCCAGACATTGATGTTCACACTTAAGGGTGTTCAGGTAGATCCTACAGGTACGAAAGAAGTAAATTCGACCAGCGAAATCACAGGCTGGGATGGTACTGGCTACTTGAAGATAGCAAAGGATAGTGAATACACGCCAAGTGATGGTGGAGAAATTTCCATCGTTACCTCAAAACTCGACTCGATCACGAAAGTGATATTCACTGAGGGTGTCACAGGCAGCAATCGTGGCTATGGACTTTCAGTAAGCACTGACGAAGCAAATACATGGACACCGGTATATAGTAATTTCCATAATCAGAAAGATGGACCTGTTACTGTACGTGTAGATCTCAACTTAGCTGACTGTATGCTTAAGTTCACCAACTTGGCTGCAGACCAGAACGCATATCTTCTTGACCTGAAGATCTACGGCGTTAAAGTAGAAAAAGAAGACGGAGATACAAATGGTATCACCAATGCGAATGTAACATTGCAGACTATGGGCAACAATGTTTACTACAACCTGAATGGTCAGCGTGTAAGCGTTCCTACTCATGGTATCTACATCCTGAATGGCAAGAAAGTTTTAGTTAAATAAAGTTATGTTATTTTAATAAGAGGAGGAGCCGCAAGGCTCCTCTTTTTTTGTTTTTCGTTCTCCCACGTGTCTCCCTCGTCTCACCCTCGTCTCATCCTCGTCTCTCCCTCGTCTCATCCTCGTCTCTCCCTCGTCTCATCCTCGTTTCACCCTCGTCTCATCCTCGTCTCTCCCTCGTCTCATCCTCGTTTCACCCTCGTTCATCCTCGTTTCACCCTCGTTCATCCTCGTCTCACCCTCGTTTCACCCTCGTTTCACCCTGGTTTCATCCTCGTTTCATCCACGTTCACCCAATTGTAGGGACACAATTCATTGTGTCCGCACGCCACAACGGGGCGTATGTTTGCATGAATTATTGGCAGACACATTGTGGAAAACTGGAAAACACGCTTGCTGACAACTTGCGAAACTTGAGTTTTTATATTATTTCGTTCATACAGATGTCAAGGTTGTTAGTGGGGATTTCGTCCACTTTTTGGAAGTCGAAGCAAATACCTATTTTATAAGTATGGGGCATTTTGGCGAGTAGTCGGTCGTAATAACCTTTGCCTCTGCCAAGTCGGTTGTTATATTTGTCAAACGCCAAGCCAGGTATTATTGCGACATCTATATCATCATATTTCGAGAATGTCTCCCCTGTTGCTTCCTTTATTCCGTAAGGCCCCACGGCCAGGCAGTCAGCACAGTCATACACCGTCAGTTCCATGTTCTCATGGTCAATCACCCGTGGAAGCACCACTGTCTTTCCCATCTCCTTCAGTTTTGTCAAGGCATTATAGGTGTTCACCTCGTCAGGCAGCGAACAATACATCAGCACCTTTCCCGCATTTCTTACGGCAGGATTTGCAAGCAGTCTGCGGATAATAGGAATTGACATCTCTTCCAATTCCCCCGCCGTGAGCCCCCTTTTCCGTTCACGTATCAGATTCCGCAACTCACACTTATCCATTCATTCAACGACAATTTTGACATCAAGACCGCACATTTCCCTTCCTTTTCATGCCATTTTCATTTTATGAGCACTGCTATTTTTTCACCGTTTCATCTGTTTTTTGAGGGAAGGCGGCATTGTTTTTGAATACGTTGAGTGATGTCTTGATGACGTTGTCGTCGAGGTTGAGATATTCGGTCCAGGCATCCTCGTCCATGATGTTGTAGATGATACGGCTGTTGATGTATCTGTTGAGCAGGTTGAACGACTTTTTGATCATCAGGTTGCGGCGTTGCAGACCATGCTTGTCGGCGTAGGAGGCGAACTTATCCACGAGGTTCTGCTTGTTGAGATAATTTGCCAGATCCGACATTTCAGAGAAAGAGCCCAACTTGGCGCGGTTGTCATCCGTATAGATGAAGGCAAACTGCAGGATCAGTCCGTTCATGGCAGCCTGTTTGTAGTAGGATGTCATGCCGATGGTATCCTCCGGTACGAAGATGTCGGGTGTTATGCCTCCTCCGCCGTACACGGTGCGCCCTATGCCGGTGTGGTATTCCGGCCCTGTGTGTTTGATGCTGTCCTCAGAGAAGAATTCTCCATGCTGGTAGCGGGTCAGGAGGTCATCGGCATAATCTTTCTCGCCCGCCGTATATGGTTTCTGGATGCAGCGTCCTGACGGGGTGTAGTAGCGTGCCACCGTGAGACGTATCATAGAGCCATCGTGGAAGCCGATTTGCTGTTGCACGAGCCCTTTGCCGAAAGAGCGACGTCCGATGATTGTGGCGCGGTCGTTGTCTTGCATGGCGCCGGCGAAGATTTCTGACGCTGAGGCTGATGACTCGTTGATGAGCACCACGAGAGGTATTTTCTGGTAGCTGCCTCTGCCATCACTCTTGTATTCTGTGCGAGGATCCTTGCGCCCTTCGGTATATACGATAAGTTTGTTTTTGGGCAGGAACTCGTTGGCTATCTGTGTCGCCGCCGTGAGGTAGCCGCCGGTGTTGTCGCGCAAGTCGATTATCAGGTTGCGGAAACCATCCTGCGACAGTTGAGCCAACGCGATAAGCAGTTCTGGATATGTGTTCTCTCCGAAACTTTTTATCTTGATGTAGCCGGTCTCGTTGTCAATCATATACACGGCGCTGATGCTTCTTTGTGGGATATCGCCACGAGTGATGGTATATTCCTTTATACCCTTCTGGCCATAGCGCAGCACACCTACGGTTACCTTAGTGTCCTTGGGGCCTTTCAGCTTGCGCATTGCCTCCTCACTTGTAACCTGCTTGCCGACAAACGGCTTGCCGTCAACAGAGACAATCTTGTCGCCGGCTATGATGCCCGCCTGTTCAGCCGGCCCGTTTTTTATCACGCCCTGCACATGAATGGTATCATCACGTATTACGAACTCGATGCCCACGCCGGAGAAGGAGCCTTTAAGGTCGTCGGCGGCCTGCTGAGCATCCTTGGCGCTGATATACACCGAGTGGGGGTCAAGGTCAGACAGTATCAAGGGGATTGCCTGTTCTACGAGCGAGTCGATGTTGACGGTATCCACATACTGGTCGTCGATAATGTGTAGCAGGTTGTTGAGGCGGTTGCTGCCGGAGTTTATTATGTTGAGGCGGTTGCCGGAGAAGTGGTTGGCATAAAACGTGCCGATTATTATTCCAACGACTACACACAGAGCCATCAGCAACGGCATCAAACGGTTTGATTTATTCGGTTTCATAATCATCCAAATTTAAAAAAATAACCTCTATATTAGCTCTTTTGAGTAGGTTTATCCCATCCTCAAGACGATATTTCTCGCCATAGACTACCCGTCGGATGCCGGCCTGTATAATCAGTTTGGCGCACTCTATGCACGGAGAGGCGGTAACATACAGGGTGGAGCCGTCGCTGTTGTTGGAGCTTCTCGCCAATTTTGTTATGGCGTTGGCCTCGGCATGGAGCACGTAAGGTTTGGTGATGTGGTTGTCGTCCTCGCAGACATTCTCAAAACCACTTGGCGTGCCGTTGTAGCCATCGCTGATGATCATCTTGTCTTTCACTACTAATGCCCCCACCTTGCGGCGTTGACAGTAGCTGTTCTCCGCCCATATACGGGCCATGCGCAGATAGCGTATGTCGAGTGAATGTTGCTTGTCGTTCATGGATAATTATTGAAATATTATCGTTGCTTTCCCTTTGCTCGATCGCCCTCTTGTTTTATGCCGTTTCTCTTGAGCAGGGCATCTATCGTAGGCTCACTGCCCTTGAAACGCTTGTACAGTGTCATCGGGTGCTCCGTGCCGCCCTTAGACAGTATATTCTCGCGGAAACTCCGTGCCGTCTTGCGGTTGAAGATGCCTTGTCTCTTGAACACGCTGAACGCATCGGCATCGAGCACCTCCGCCCACTTGTAGCTGTAGTAGCCGGCGGCATATCCTCCGGCCATGATATGACTGAACTGCACTGTCATGCACGTGTCTGGCAACTGTTTCCCTATTATCGCTTTCTTCCATGCCTCTTTCTCGAAAGTGAGGATGTTGTCGGAAAACTCTTCCTTCTTTGTGTAGTATGCCATATCTAACAGGCCGAGACTCACCTGTCGCAGGCAGGAGTAAGCCGCCATATAGTTGCGGCTCTTCACAATACGTCTTATCAGTTCATCGGGCAATGGCTCACCGGTAAGGTAGTGGTATGCAAAGGTGCGCAGGAAGCGTTTTTCTATAGAGAAATTCTCCATGAACTGTGAAGGCAGCTCCACGAAGTCCCACCATACGTTGGTGCCCGAAAGACTCTCGAAACGGGTGTTGGCGAACATGCCATGCAGGGCGTGTCCGAATTCGTGCAGGAAGGTCTCCACCTCCGACAGCTTGAGCAGTGCGGGTTTCTCGTCGGTGGGTTTCGACAGATTCATCACCACGCTTACATGAGGGCGCACGTTCTTACCCTTGCGGTCAATCCACTGCCCTTGGTATTCTGTCATCCATGCTCCTCCCTGCTTCCCTTTACGAGGGTGGAAGTCGGCATAGAACACGGCGAGAAAAGTGCCGTCCTCGTCAAACACTTCGTAGGCCTTCACGTCGGGATGATATACGGGGATGTCTTTGTTTTGCTTGAATGTTATGCCATATAAGGTGTTTGCCAATCCGAACACGCCATTGATCACCTTTGACAACTCGAAATAGGGGCGGAGCATCTCCGAGTCGAGGTTGTATTTCTTCAGTTGCAGTTTGTGGGAGTAGAAACCGAAGTCCCATGGCATCATCTCGAAGTCGTTGCCCTCTATTTTCCTTGCCATCTTGTTGAGCTCCTCTATCTCTTTCAATGCCGTCGGCTTGTAAGCGTCAATCAGTTGGTCAAGCAGACTGTAAACGTTGCGGGCGTTTCCGGCCATGCGCTTTTTGAGCACATAGTCGGCGTAGCTCCTGAAGCCAAGCAACTGTGCTATCTCCCGGCGGAGGTTCACCATACGCTTGCAGATCTCCATATTGTTCTCCGCATTGTCGTGTGTGCAGATGGTGTTGCGTGCCATATACATCTTGTGACGCAGCTCCCTGTCCTCGGCGTATGACATAAACTGACCGTAGCTCGGTGCATCCAAGGTGAATACATAGCCCTCCAAGCCTCGCTCCTTTGCCGCAGCGGAGGCCGCCTCTCGTGCTGTGTCAGGCAGGCCTGCCAACTCTTTCTCTTCGGTGATGTGCAGTGTGAAGGCCTTCTCCTCCTTGAGAAGGTTCTGTGAGAACTGAAGCGACAGCATGCTCGCCTCCTCGGTGAGCTTGCGCAGCCTCTCCTTGCCGGTATCATCAAGCAATGCGCCGGAGCGTACAAAACCGTCATAGCTGTTGTCAAGAAGCACTTTCTCCTCCGGTGTCAATTTCCTGTGGTGCAGGTGCACGGCTCTGATGCGCTCAAAAAGCCTTTTGTTGAGACGCACGTCGTTGGCGTGGCGTGTGAGTAGGGGCTGCAATTTCTGTGCAAGAGCATCCAGCTCATCGTTAGTGTCTGCGCTTAAGAGGTTGAAAAACACCGTTGACACGCGTGCAAGCAGGTCGTAATAGCCCTCGGTGTCGCCTTCGGTGTTGAGCAGCGTATTGTCGAAAGTAGGCTTCTCCAGGTTGTTTATCGTTTTGGCAATCAGTTCGTTGTCACGGCGTATGCCCTCCAGGAAGGCCTCCTCGAAGTCGTCCATTCTGATTTTGTCGAAAGGCACTGTGTCATGCGGGGTGTTATACGGTTCCAAGAAAGGGTTCATTCTCGGTTTTGTGGATATATTTTCATTCATTCTAACGTATTCTTGTAAATCTGATACAAAGGTAATG
>JAJPZD010000235.1 GCA_021204605.1 Prevotella sp. | reverse complement strand
AGTATTTCAAGACGAGTTACGTTACGTTGGGAAGCGGGCTTTATTATTATGTCCCTACTTCAGATACAGATCCAACAAATCCATATTATTATAATTATGTTGATCCTGGTGAGGAAGATGAGAACAACATAGCATATACTCTTATTAACCCAACCGAAAAAATTTCCAGTGCTTCGGGAAATGACAAGGATGTCAATGCCATTGACTTTATAATAGTGCCAAAGGCGGGAATGACATTCACTCCGACAAGTGTTTCGTTCAATGCATTACGCATTGGAACAGGAGGTGGAGATATCAGTATATTTTGGGTTAGTGATACTGGAAAAGAGACGGAATTGGAGCAGGGCATAATACCTGGTCGAAACAAGGCAGACCAAGACGATCCAAATTACGAGTTTTCGTATAATGTATCTGCCTCAGGTTCTACCGGTGCATGCGGCTTGCGCATATATGTATATAATTTAGCGGATAACAAGCAAGACGGTTTTGCCAATGTCGTGATAAACGGTACTATGACAGGCGAGTTGGAGGATGTAACACAATATAACCTGAGTGTGAATATATCGCCAGAGGGAGCTGCTACGGTTAAACAAGTTCCAGATGGAACGACATTTGATGAGGGCGATCAGGTAACACTCACCCAGACACGTGGATTTGGCTATCAGTTTGACGGCTGGACAGATGAGAACGGAACAACACTTTCCACCGATGACACATATATTGTTACTATGGACGCTGACAAGATGATTACCGCCAATTACTCGGCGATAGACACCTACGAGCTTACGATAAACGTGGATGAAGCCAATGATTATATGGTGGAGTGCGACCCGGAACCGACGTTGATTGACGGCAAGAAAATGTATGAGACGGGAACGGTAGTTACGCTCACCGCAAATTCCAATAATATATTGACATTCACCAACTGGAGTACAGGCAGTACGGAAAGTATCATTGCATTGACAATGGATCAGGACCAGACAATCGGCGCCTCTTATTCGGCAATAGACTATTTGGCAGGTTGGGATTTCTATCTGTCAGGCAACGAGGACCGTATAGCAGACTTTGCTGGAACGGGCAATGATACCGATGTACTCGTGCTGCGTGATGCTGACGGAAACACTGTATCCTGGATGGACAAGAGCGAGGAGGCAGACGGCGGCTATAATGGCAAGCCGGCAGCTGTGAATTGGAAGACGAATGGTCAGGGTTACTATTATTGGCAGACTATGGTGAACGCTTCGGCATACACAGACATCAAGGTATCATCAGCAATGCAATATAATTTCCTTGCCTATACAAAGTATGATGTGCAGTACTCACTTAACAATTCAGACTGGACAACAGTAGGAACAATCTCACTTACCGACCAACAAAAGGTATGGGTTACGGGGGCATTCCCGTTGCCGTCGGACGCCAACAATCAGGCAGAGTTGTATATCCGTTGGTATCCAGACAAGAGCTCCACAATGGAGGGAACAGATTCAGAAAACGACGGTATCGCAATAGCAGAGATATTCATAACAGGAACAGAGGAAATTGTTGACGATGGCATTGCGCCGGTATTGGTATCTTCAATTCCGGAGGATGAAGCTACTGAGGTATCGGCAAACGGAAAGATTGTATTGACATTCGACGAGAAAGTACAGATGGCAGGCGATGCTACCGCAACAATCGGCACACAGGATCTTACGGCTACCGTTACCGGCAAGACGATAACATTTGCATATACCGGTCTGGAATATTCCACACAATACACATTCACGCTGCCGGCAAACAGCGTATCCGACCTTTCGGGGAATACCTTGACAGAGGCAATTGTTATATCATTCACTACAAAGATGAAACCGGAGGTGGAGAAGAAACTGTATGATTTCATCGTTCCCGATGACGGTGATTTTGAGGCAGCGTTGGCAGCCGCCAACTCACGTTCCAACACATCGGAGCGTTACCGTATATTCGTAAAGAAAGGAACTTATACTGTACCTGAAAAATCGGCAACTATCCAGAGTGAAGTCGATGGTAATTATTATCCGATTTCAACAGATACAATCAGTAAACCCAATGTCTCAATAATAGGAGAGGATAGGGATGCCACTATCATACGCAACACATTAACTTCTGTAACGGGTACTAATTCCAACGGAACAGTCAATGTTATGGAGGGTCTTGGCAGGTGTGAGACATTGGATATAGAGAGCAAGGCTACAGGCACATATTTCCAGGATATAACGCTGAAGAACTCACTACCTGACAACAGAGGTCGTGGAGCCGCTCTTGAGGACAAGTCGGACAAGACAATCTGCAAGAACGTATGTCTGTACGGATATCAGGACACATATTATTCAAGAAGCAGCAACCGTTACTATTTTGAGGGAGGAAAGTTGCGTGGTCGTACCGACTTCCTCTGCGGAAGGGGAGATATTTACTTCAACGGAGTGGAGCTTGTGATGTGTGAATCAGGCGGTTATCTTACGGCACCATCCGTTCCGAAAGAATACGGTTATATTTTCAGAGACTGTACGATAAACGGAGAGAGCAGCAGTGTGAACGGCAACTATTATCTTGGCCGTCCATGGGGAACAGGCACACCGATATGTCTCTATATCAACACCACGATGAATGCTGAACCATCATCAGTAGGCTGGCATGATATGAGCGATGATAATTATCCGGCACGTTTCGCAGAGTATAATTCCATGACATCATCCGGTTCAACAATCAGTTTGAGCAGCCGTAAGACCACATTCGGACCGGGCAACCATGCCAACGACCCTGTCCTCACGGCACAAGAAGCAGCATTATATACCATAGAGACAGTGATGGGCAGCACCGACGGTTGGGATCCGACGGAATACACCGAGCAGGCATCAGCTCCGCAGAATGTTACCATTAGTGGTACGACATTGACATGGGACAACAGCAATTACGTACTCTGCTATGCTATCTGCAAGGACGGCAGCGTGATAGACTTCACAACCGATAACAGTTATACAGTAACAGATACGAGTGCCACATATTCCGTAAGGGCAGCCAACGAGATGGGCGGTCTTGGAGATGCCGCAGTAGCAGAGGTTACAGGAATAAAAGAGCTTTTAACAAGCGACGGTGATATTCTGCGCACATCATATTATAACCTTCAGGGCGCACGTGTAAGCAATGCTTATAAAGGTGTGGTTATCAAGGTTGATACTAAGAGCGACGGCAAGCAGGTATCGAGCAAGCTGATCAAGTAATAACAAGCAAGATTAGATAAAAATAGTGCGAAAGACAATCAGGTAAAGAAATTTAGACTCCCTCCCCTGAAAAGCCAGGGGTGGGGAGTTTTGCGTGTATATATTTGTTAAATTTAAATTAATAACTATG
>JAJPZD010000008.1 GCA_021204605.1 Prevotella sp. | reverse complement strand
CGCATTGCCCAAAACACGCAAAACGCGAAGACCCGAAGTACCTGTCTGTTGGTAATATCCGTCACAATCATACGTCGATGATGTTGCCCCTATTTCCGTCGGGAACATTATCAGGTTCTGGCGGTTCTGTTTCTTCGAGTAGTCCCATGCCCCTTCACTGAGACTGTTTGAAGGAGTCGCACCGATACATTTCAGACTTGTAAGGTCGGAAATCGTATAATCGTTGTCATCCCATACGTCCTTGATATAGACAGATTGCGAGTGGTCCTCGTTTTCGCTCAATATCGCCATGCTTTCAATTGGCGAGGCATATTTATAGTCATTCTTCAATCCGTAGAACGATGGAATGTTTCCGATTGTCAGGCTGTTGCCGTCAGATCCTGTTATCGTCGTTGAGAAAATTCCAGTGAAGTCACCCTTGTCCGCACCCTCACTCAGTTTTATGTATGGATAATACAGCCATGTATCAACCCAGTCAGAAGGATAATCTGCGCCTGTTCCTGTTCCGCCTTGGCGCAATCCGTCAGCAGTCAACGTTGAGTTGAATGATGCCTGAATGTTCTTGTTGTGGAAAATGATCCTCTTTATAGCACCGGTTATAAAGAACATCATGTATGCGTTGGCTGTCCACATTGAGCCATTGAGCTTAGCGGCCTTCACCATGTTCTCCACTGTCATCATCGTTACGCCCATTCCGAGTTGCGAGTTGAATTTTCCGTCGAGAGTGGAATCATTGTTGCCGCCCCTGTATTGGGCATCCTCATTCAGATAGGAAACCAAGTTGCCGTTGGTTCTATCAATCGTGGCATATCCTGCCGCACTGCGTGTGGCAATCGGTATAACATAGTTCCATTGCCCAGCAATGGGTTTTATGTCGATAGCCTCGTATTCGTAATCGTCGTCCTCCCAGTGAGCATAGAAGAATTTTCTGCCCCAGCCCCACTGGTAATGACCCATAGACCCATCAAGAGCAGCAGCCGAGCCATCTGTAAACAGATAACTGTTATCAGCACTGAGTTTCCTTCTTGTGTGATCATTCTGCACAAGATAGCAGCCAAGACCCAACAGGTCAGGTAGCTGCGCTATCTTGTCAAGGTTGCCTATCGGCTCGCCTTCAGGCGATGAAGAGTTCTTCGCCCATCGGCATCCTGCGTAACCGCTACCTGTCAACTGGCTTGCCTGTATGTTCACTATCTTGTTTGTGCTCGGCACGTACACCGGCACGAGTGCATCGTCAGGCACCTCTGCGGCAACCTCGATGTCTTTCATTAGCATTTTGTTCAGCATATCTTCTTGTTTTTATGAAATGTCAGTATAGGTGATGGTTCCGTCACCGATGAATGTTATCTCCAGCCAGAATGGTATGTCCTTCTGCGCTCCAGAGCTGTCGTGCATAACGATCTGGAAGTCTCCACGTCCTGCGGATGTCGCCTCTCCGTACCATACATAGGCGTTGGCCATCGCCTGTTTGTTGTAAGGTGTCACGTTCACGCAAACATTGTCCTTGCTAAGCACGCCGATTTTCGACACCCATTCTGTAGGTAGGAATATCGAGTAGCTTCCTGCCGAGTTGTAGTTGAACGTCGGCTGATTGCCGTCGAAGCTGCTTATCTTGCTCACTAATTGCGAGCCGGACACAAAGAAAAATCCTCTCATAAGCACGCCGCCAAGAGGCATGTCGACGCCGTTGTTAGTCTGCATCAGTCCGTCCTCCGTCACATTCAGACCGTAGTTCCCTGCCATTAGCTGCAACTTGACCGTGTTGTCCTCGAGTGCGGCACGGAAATAGTTCATGATGTTCAGTCCGAAAAAGACACCGTTGGCTGCCACCTCGCTGTGGTAACTGTTGGTAAGCACCTTGTAGCTTACCGAGAAAGCTCCGAGCGTCACCGTTCCGCCGTACAGTATCTTGTATGACCTGAATCGCATTATGTACAGTGAGACTGCGAGCGCCGCCGTGTTCTCATATACGATAGTGCACTGGTTGTAGTTCGATGTGAACGTGCTGCCGTTGTTGCCGTCACCCTGTATAGAGGCATCGCGCAATGTCTTCACTTTCGTGCTCTTTGATGTTGACGTGCATAGCGAGTATTCCGCCGTGAGCGATGAGCACCATGCGAGTATCTGTGTGCTGTCTGTTCCGATTGTTCCTTCTGTAAGCGAGAGCGTCTGCGCCTCAATCGTGATGAACACCCTGCTTCCCGACGGCACGAGTATCACGCTGCCAATCTGCGTGCCTGTCGTGTCCGTCAATGTCAACTGCGTTGTGCTGTTGCTTGAGTTCGAGTATGTCAGTGCGGAATGGCTTCCGTCACCGCTTGTGCTCGCGGTGTAGATGTCCGAAAGCGAGCGGAGCTCTCCGCCGTGGAACAGTGCCGTCGGATTCTTCCAGATGCTGTCGCTTCCGCTCTGGTTGGCCCTCCCGGTATTGCCGTTCAATGCGGAAAGCGCGTTGATTGCAAGACCTTTGATGTACGGTGACAGCCACATCGCCGTGTCGTCGTTCTCCATGTACACGTCATTCACCAGAAGGTAATCGATATATGCGTATGTGGCGAGTAGGACTTTCGTCGCCACTATCGCTATCTTCTCCGAGAGTTCCCAGTTGCCGTTGTTATTCGATACGTCCGTTGCCGGATCCATACTTGAATCCTTCGTGTGCGTCTTCGTACACATGAAATAGTTGTCCTTGTACTCGCAGAAGTCGATGTACGGCTCTCCTGCATCGCCGCAGTAGAACAGGAAACCATCATCCAGATTTTCCCAGTCAAGAGGGCCGCGAAGCACCGCCCTTGTTATCACCTGCACCGTGCATGATGCCAGCAGTGTTGTCTCATCCGCCGTTGTTGTCGATGAGTACAGCGCACAAGTGATTTCTTTCAGAACACCATACGTGCTGTCGCTTGAAATCGGCGTTTCTAAAGATATGGCATTCTTTGTTGAAGTTGTGCGTGTTCCACCTACGTATGTCATAAATAATCCGCACAACACGCATTTGTATTCGCTCTGCACTCCGCCCTCGTTCTTGTAGAATGAGAATTTTATTGATGTGGGCTGGTACGTGCCTCTCGCCGGCACGTAGATAATGCTGCTGCTTGAAGGAACTATCGAGTATGAGATACCGTCACTTCCGTCGGATCCGTTAGTTCCGTTAGTTCCGTTAGTTCCATTAGTTCCATCCTTGCCATTGCTGCCGTCAACGCCGTTGAACAGTGTCCTTACTGTGATTGTCCTGTTGTATTTCACACCGCCGATATTGATATAATAGCTCACGGTGCCTTTCACGTTGATCTCTGTGCTATTTCTCGTTACGTTGTAACCAGTTGATCCGTCCGAGTTGTCGAAACAGTCAAAATCGCAGTTGTCAAGTGAAATATTCGGAATGTTGTCCGAGTTCAGAGTGATCTGCTTGCCTGCTTCGTAGGCGTATATCGTTATTTTCTCTTGAACGGAAGTAGGAGAGAAAACCACATCTTCACCGCTTACGCTGAATGTTATTGCATCCTCTCCGTCCTTGCCGTCCTTGCCGTCGGTTCCGTTGTTTCCGTCGGTTCCGTTGGTCCCGTCCTTCGGCGCTGCGATCAACCTTGCTATGGCGATAAGGTTTTTCAGCATGATGCCTCTATTATCGTTGATGTTCCTCCTGCCGCGAGTACCTGGTCATAGGTCAGGGTACATGTCTTTGCCGTTGTCGTCGCCGCCACCTCACTTCCGTCGTTGGCGAGCACCGTGAACGTGAAACTCCAGTCATGGTCAGTGTCAGGCGAGCTGATGTCGCTCCGCTTGTACACTACAGGAGAGTACACCTGTGTCTCTCCGCTCTTGATGGTCTCCCCTGCTATGCTGCCGTTAGGATCTATGAAGTATGGATCGTGCACGTCGGTAATCTCGTATGTCGCGGAGTATTCCGTTCCGTTGTAGTTGCATACGCACTTGAACATTTCCGCACCGTCAACACCGGCCTCGTATATCGTAAGCGCACCGCCGCTTATCTCATAGACATTTGTCGTGCTTGTTATCTTCGACCATTCACCGTCAACGAACCTGTACCATGTGAACATCGAGGAATCGGTGTCGACCGGTGTTCCTGACATCTGGAGATAAGGAGTGAGCTTCACATAGTCATTGTCGTCAGAGAGAATGTCATCGCCTGTTCCGTCCGCTCCCTCTGCCGAGATAAACAGCGTGTAAGCGTTGCTTACCGTCGCCTGTACCGTTATCACCTGCTGGCACATGAACGTGCGTCCGTTGTACTGGCCTGAGAAATAGATGTATTTGTCCGTCAGATCATCGGCTGTCGCAAGGTTGCCGATGATTGTAAGTGCCGGGAATGTCTGTCCGTTGGACTCTATCGTTCCGACCTTGAAAAGACTTGCGAAGTCAGACTTGACATTTCCGCTTGAATCGAGTATCTCGCTTGCGCTGCTCTCCGTGTTGTTGTAGTACCACTGAATGCCTGTCGATGAAGGCACAATCACCTTGCCCTGCCTCGATGAGTAGGCCTGAGGATAGAGTGTCGCCGGGTGTTTGGTGAAATCCGTGTCTATCACACAACCGTTTGCGATGTCCCAGTACTGAGTCAGTCCGTAACCGCTCTCTATCGACACTCCCATTCTCGGTGTCAATGTGTCGCCATCCTCGTATGCGTACAGATGGTGTATTCCTGTTATACTGTTCATAGATTATTGTCTTTAATGAGTTTTTTCGCATCTTTCAGTGAGATCTCGACAGCACCATCGGCGATTGCCTTCTGCAATCCGTATGCCGCGAAGTCTCCGCTATGGCAGATGTAGAATACATCGTTGCCTTTCCTGCATGAAGTCATTCCGATCTTCTCCGCAAGCTCTTTCGGTGTAATGTAATATTTTATCATACCTCTCTGTCTATTGTCGGGAATTGTCCTACCAGTACCGTATCTTCGTCAATCATCAATGCTGTATCATCATCCGTGCAAATTGGAATGTTCGCCGTAAGCTCACGCACCACTGCACCGTAAGTTTTGTTTGAAGTGTCATCCGGGCCCATGTCCGCACGTGTGACGATTCCTTCCGTTCCGTATGCGACGTGCTGCCACCCTGTATCTGTGTAGCCTTTGTTGAAAAGAATCTCAATATCAAAATAATTACAAGGATCTGATATATTTCCATTTTTGTTTGTAACCTTTACTTTGGCGACCGCCCTTGCGGTGTCGCCGTTGATGTATTTTCCTTCAGTTATATAGATGTCCTCCGAGTATTGTCCGTAGAAACGGCGGATGATAAACGCCTGTGTGCATTTCTCGTCGCTGTTGTCATTGGCGTATGCCGTCACGAGTATCACCGTGCGGTTGATGTAGTCCTGATTGACAGTTATTGTCTTGCTGCCCGTTCCGCTCCCGCACCATATATCGAAGTCGTCGATGTCCCTCCATGCTCCGTTTTCAAGAACCTGCCATTTGTAGGTTGCATCAGTGTCAGCCACCTCGTTCTTGCCGTTCATCAGTTGTACTGAAACGTCAAAACTGCCGTAGGTCTTGAACGGCGACAATGACATTTTCTTCGGCATGTCGACCTTCATCCACATGCGCCAGCTCGTGGTTGAGATACATGAAAGGTCTACCGACCACTCGAACTTGAGCACCTCGCCCCTTGCTGAGTCTACATATTGAGCCGTGAAGCTTATCTTGCCTGTCGTGCCTGCATCCAAGTTCGTCAGCAGCGAAAGCGCATGCGTAACACTGTCTATTGTGTAGTCAGTTCCGCTTTTCAGATCCTCGCCGTTGTGATGCCCTTCAACCGTCCAGATGCAGTTTACCAAACTGGATGAGTAGTCTCCATCATCGATGTTGCCGTTGGGATCCTCGATGTACAGGTATGGTGTCAGCACGTATGGCGTGACTGACAGGTCAGGAGAGTATTCCCCCTCCGTCGCATCGTATTTCTGTTGGGCACTTCCGCCGTTCTCCAAAACATCGAATGATGTAAGCAGTGGTTTGTAGATGATGTGCCCTGTAGTTTTGGGTATATACATATCTTTGTCAAGTTATTACTTCATAGTTGCCTTCAACGTCAGCCATCGGCAATGATACCTTACATTTGAACGCCACCTTGCGCTCAGTCTCCCAATCTGACGGAATGTCCTCCGTGCTGTCGATGTCTATTGACAGACCGCATTTCCCAGCCGCATGGAGAATGTTCCATGCCTCGTCGCCTCCTTCATCGGTGCTCTCTCGCATCCATACTATGTTGGCCTTTCCGATTTCATCTTCTGTAAGATCCATTTCGGCGTGCTTCACGTATGCCGTAATGGTCGTTGTGAATGTCTTTCCGAGCGGAAAGCAGTCGCCCTCCGAGCTCACCATTGCGATTGTAACATTCGAGTAGCCCAGAATGCAGACCCAGTCGGCGTTGTTGAAACGCGGAGCGTTGCCCACCGTTGCGGTATCCACCGCGCAACGCCATACGCATCCGCCGTACCACACCTGATGGGTGATGTACTCGCCTCTGTCCTCCGAGTAGCCGTGGATGTATTCTGTCGTGGAATCCCATACGCCCATATCGACAATCGTGTATTCTGGCGTGCCGTTGTATGTTATGCGGAAATAGTTCTGTCCGATGAATCCACGACAATATATATATGGCTGGGCCTCGTTTATCACAAGACCGTCGAGGAACGACAGCCCTTGTGGTGGCATTCCGATAAACAGATAGTAGTTGCTTTCGTCTATGATGGGTTTCGTCACTCCGATTAGGTATTCCATCCGCTTCTCTGTTGTGGATATAAGGAAATGTCCCTGTCGTGTTTCGTCTGTGGCGTTGCCGTGGCGTGTCATGTATGAGTTTGGCAGTGGCGCATAGTTCGTTCCGCCCGGAACGTCTTCATCGTCGTATCGGATCACGACCATCTGCATGTTTTCTTGATCAACCGAATATACCCTGAACCAGCTCTTTATCGTTACGGCTCCGCTCGTGAGCTCGTGTGTCTGTGAATAACAGACATCGTTCTCTGCGAATGCTATTCCTTGTCCTTCGTATTCCTCTCGCAACGTGAGAAGATATGTGTTATAGTCCGTCATTTCCACGTCGGTTATGAATCCGCTCTCTGAGAATGACGTGTCGCCTTCCATTGTTCGCAACTTGTTGTAGATGAGTTCGAACACCCACATCGTGCCTCTCACCATCAGTGAGTCGGCCTCGATGTTGCCTTGCTGACCGAGCAGTATTCCTTGACCGCTCTGACCTGAAATCATATTGTCCTTGCCGTTCAGACCGATATTCACGCCTCCAAACAGTTTCAACAGGTATTGGGTAATGTCGTCTTTGTCTTTCCGCAAGAACGGTGCTGTGTCGTCGTCCGTGATGTACGATAGCAGAGAGAGAAACGCGTTGCCGATTCTCTCTGCGGTGTTCTCAGCTGTGTGTCTCTCATCACGTATGGTCTCAAAGAAACTTCTGAGTGCTGCTATCGCTACTGTGTCTGACATGAAAAAAAAGTTTACTCTACAAATTTATATGAGTCACCTACCTCTGAAAAATACATCAGAAGTGGTTGGATCTTATCTGCATGTTCGGGTCTGAAATTTTCTTGAACAATGCCTGTAAGTATGTTGACATCATACCCTGATACGCCTCTCCGTACATTTCGGCGTTCTTCTCGTTCAGTCGTTGCAGTTGGTAGTAGTATTTCTTCAAAAACCAGTCCTCGCGTTGCCTCTTGCCTCTGGCGAGTGACACCGTCTGCCCTGCGTGCTTGCCCTTCACAAGAACCTTGCGCTCATATTTCGGCTCAAGCATCTGACCTTTGGAGAACTCATAGCCCACCTGTTTCTTATCGTAGCCGTGTTCTTCACGGTAGGCAGCACCCATGAATGGTAGGTCTCCGCCGTTGCCGTGCCTGAATCCCCTGCCCACTCCTGCCGCAACGTATATACCGTAACGCAAGAACTTGTGTTCGATGGTCTCCGTGCCGTGCATGGCGTATTGGATGCTCTGCTCCAAGCGGTGTGTGTCCGACACCTTCACCCTCTCAATCTGCTCATGGAGGATGTCAATGAGGAACCTCGCCCAGCCTCTGTTGAAGTCATCGATGTCCTGCTGTGTCCTGCCGTTGCTGTATCTCGTATCAGCCATTGTCGCTCTCCCACTCGTCAGCGTTATAAGTAAGGTCAACAGGCTCATCGTTGTTGACCATGAAATATAGTCCTGTCACTCCGTTGAGTGATATATATGGTAGGTCTTTTGAATACACCGAGTTCAGGTCGAGCCACTCAAGCGAATCGCCGTATATCATGTTGCGCTTGTCGTGCAGCATTCGGGAGTGCATCTGGCGGAATATCCTACGGCACAAGTTCAATTTCTCTTGCCTGTCCGTCATGTCATCAGCCCTGTACCCTGCGAGTATGAACACCGTGTAGGCGTTTTTGTCGAAAAAGGTAACGCCTTTTGAATACGTGTTCTGCTGCGTGATGTCGTCAATCATGATGAAGTTCTTCGTTGTCCTGAACTTCTGCATCACGTCGTCTATGCCGTCTGGACCGCTACAGAAGCACGCAACGAAGTCATTTTCCTTTGCGAGCTTGTTTTCTTCGGCTAACATCTTGAAGTAGCCGAGCGCATCGAATATGTTCTCTGTCTCCATTTATTTCTTAGTCTTGCCCAACCTTTTCTTCATCTCTTTTGATTCCCAGGCTTTCATGTTGAGCTCTGTCAGCGCGCGCCAGCAGTCGGTGTCGTATATCTGCTGCTCTTTCGTCACGTCTCCGTCGGTGAGTGCCCTTATCTGTGCGTTGATGGAGTTCATCATGTCGAACTCTCCGCTTCCTTCTCCGTCTGTCTTTCTGAAAAAGTGCGGAAACGCCTTTGCGAACTCGTCTTTGACGTATGAGAACCAGAGGAACGTACCGAGTGCTTCGCTCTTGCTTAACTTGATCTTCTCTGCCGTCTTACCGTTCTTCTTCCTGTAAAGCAGCAGCGCCATCCTCTCGATGAACCTCTCATCCTCCTTGTTCATCAGATACGCCTGATAGTATTTCTCGCAGTTGAGATAGTCGATGAAACGCACGCCGTGCAATCTGACATCAACCGCCTTCATTCCCTGAATGCAATCCAACCTGACACCCATATCCTGAAAACTGTCGATGAAATCAAATTGCCGTGCGAGCGATTCCACCTGCCATGCCTTTATAAGCAATGGTTTTCTTTTTCTCCAAGATTTTCTGACATAGCACTGCCACCCTCTTTTGTCATGCCCTATGACGTGGATGCCGCAGAAACGGAAAAACATGTATGTCTTGATTGCCGTTCTGTCGCCCACGCTCACGAGCAAGTTCAGCACGTACACGAGTTGATCTTGCGTGAGTTCCTTCCATGACTTCGGAGCGTAGAAAGAAATCCCGTCGCTATCCGTTGAAAAGATAGCCTGTCGAGTCTTTAGTGTTCTGGAAAATTTCAACATGATTGGCCTTGTATGCGTCTGAATTAAGATACGTTGCGAATGTTTCGGCATTGTCCTCGTTATCGAGGATGCGCATCAGCTTTCTGTATGGAATACCGAAAGCTGCCTTGTTACCAGCACCCAGCCATAACTGTGTGAAGTCCCATATCTCGTTTATAGCGAGATAGATTTTTTTGTCCACTTCTCTGTTGCCAGTCCTGTACACTTCAAGCATCTCATCCATCATTTCATCTGAAATGCGCTTGCGAAGCGCTTCATCGGCGTTCTTGATGTCCGCAAGTGCTGTATTCCAGTCCTGATAGGTAGCCTCGGTGTTGAAGTTCATCACATAGAAGAACCAGTATTCGCAGCATAGTCTCGGAATGTTGGTTATCGCCTGGTGTGTCGTTCCCCAGCTCTCGCTTCTCAGCCTGTCAAGGATCATCGCACGAGAGTAAAGCTGCCGTGTCCTTAGCTGTCCTTCGAGAGCGTCAACACGCTGTTTCGATGCCGGCGACACGTTCGTGTTGCTCACTATTCCGAATCCCGATGGCGTGAGAACGAGATCCAACTGTCTGAACAGTTTCAGGAACGCGCTTATCACCGAGTATTGTTCGAAATGCCATAACAGCGAGTTGGTGTCGCTCTCCACCAGTGCCGCACCTTCATCACCGAGCATCTTCTCATACAGAATGCTCACCGTGCTCTTGATTTCCTCACTGAGGGAATCGAAGAGTTCCTCATGCGAGCTCATGCCAACAGGCAGCACTTTCTCAAATATGTCTTTCGTTATCTCAATCATCGCTTTCTTCCTCCTTTCCGTTGCTGTTGCTTACCTTTTTCGAATCTTTGTTCTCATCGAGAGTCGTCAACTGTATCATCGGGACATCGACGGTCGCGAAAGTGTTCCATTTGTTGAAGTGCAGTATCACATGATACGGCTTGCACATCACATCGTGGAATGGCTTTTCCATCGCCTGTTTCAAAGTGAAAAGCTCCCTTTTGTCAGATCCGCTGTTGTTCATCTGGCTCTTGCCCGGTGTCGCTCCCACCAAGTTAGGATGAACACCGAATGCAAAGCAGAGTGCGTTGCTTGCCTCTGACATGTCGTCGCTCCAGTCTCCGCCCTCCGTCTTTTTGTCATTGAGAACGTTGATACGCACCATGCGGTTCTCCTTTCCGTTGGGATCAACCCAATAGCCCGATACTATCGCTTTTCCTGCGTTGAGAACACCTGTACAGTAGTCAATAAGTTTCTGTTTCTCATCTTCCTTGCGCTTTCTTCTTGCCGCTTCATCGATAATGCCTTCAACATCACACAGGTTGTCCCAGTACTCGTTGTGCACCTCAATCTGAATGCGTGGTGCGCTTGTGTTGCGTATCAGATGTTTCTTTCCCATTCCGATAAGCTCATATATGTCATACCAGTGGTCTTTGAACACGCTGATGTAGTACGGCATCGGGTAGTACTGACATCCCGGTGTCGCCATTCGTGAGACGATTGCGAATTTCCTGTCTTGTGTGGGTTTCGCCATTTCGCCTGTCTTCCAGTTGGGTTCCAGTCCCATACGGTAGTTCAGATCTCCGAGTGGATTCCAGAAGTCGAGCAGTGGAATTACCTCGATCTTGTCTTCCTCGAAATGACCGTCTCTGAAATCTCCGTAGAACACGTGTTCTATCTCTCCGCTCTGTGTGGATGGCGCATACTCAAAGCGGCAGTTCATGGCATCCTTGTTTCTCACCATTACGATCTTGTCTCCTTTCTTATTCAGGATTATCACCGTAACGGAGAAAAAGAAATATTTCATGTCCGTTGCCTGTTCAAGGAATGTCTCAGTCAGCGAGTTAGCCAAGCAGAACTTGCTTATCTCCTCGTTGTCGACATCCTCTTTCGTCTGCCTGTCAACAAATCTCAGTCCTTGACCATAGCACGCAATGACATTGAACAACTGGCATTGCGATGTTACCATGTTCGCGGAGATCCTGTCACGTATCTCATACGGCAATAGGTTCCGTTCTCCGAATGGTACATACTGATATTCATGTCTCTTGATTGTCAGAGGCAGATATGTAACCTGTCTTCCGTCTTCCTCGAAAACCGTTGACGTATCCTGATATGATGTAACCGACGAGTTCAGAGTCTCGTTCGTGCCGTAACCAGCCACACCGCAAGGGCATGGAGCATGTTTAACAGGCACGTCAATCACCGTTATGTTGTCTTTCTCGCTCATAGAAATATGCTGTATCCGTTTATTCTGTTGATGAAAATCTCTGGTATTGTCCTTATCTGGTTGTTGCGTGGATTGCGCAGTCTGATGTAACCGCCTTTCCAGTAGTCGTGGTGCACGAGCCAGTTCTTGTAGTGGATGTTCTCACCTGTCTTCTTCTCCCATGCCCAGATGTCCACCTGCATACGTCTTTCCTCCGCTATCGCCACCAAGTGAAGCATTTCATTGAAATGCATCGCCTTGCCTTTCCGTTTCGATTCAATCTCTGCCATTAATTATTGCTGTTATTAGTGCGATAATCGAGCACGTCAGACTGACAACCGCTATTACATCATGTATTGTCATATCAGTTGAAAGTGAAATCGAATGTATTGTCAAAAATCCTGCCCTCACGTGCCAACTGCACGACGTTGTGATTCCTCTGCGCATATTTGTACGTGAATGTGAAACGAGGCTGCGTCTCCGCCTCGTTAGAGTACTCCGATTTGGAATCGGTGATAACTACCTCTTTGCCAACAGTCGCAACGTTGTTGTAGAAGTTCACGATTTCCACGTAAGAGGACCTGAAAAGGTCATCGAGCCAGTTAGCCATTGCAGTATTGAGGACACCTGTGTCCGCCTTGAACTCCCTTGATTCCTCTATCTTGTAGTTCTTCAGAAGTCCTTTGATGAAAGCGGATGAGCGTGTGAATTGCGGTGATACGGTGTGCGTGCCTGTGCAGTACACCAGTTCCTGACAACCGAAAGAGTTGTCGAATACGAGTATCGGAGCGCAATCAGGATTTCTGAGATCCATGATGTACTCCTGACTTCTGTTGCCAGCCTTGACGACATAACCTATCAGAGTTCTGTCATCGACATTGAAAAGCGATGGTGACACGTCAATCGTAGTGTACTTGCTGTTTCCTCCCACAACGTCTGGTGTCAGGTCTGTCTCGATTGATCCGTCAGCGAAATATGCCGTTACCGTCGCTACATCCGTACCGAGATAGTGAAGGTATTCCAGCCTTCCGATAGCGGTTATCTTCTTTCCGAGTAAGATTGAAAGAAAATGGCTGTCAAGAAAATCATCTGCGGATGTGTCTCCGAAATCCGCCGTACAATAGACAACAGTTGTCGATAATGACACACTCGCCTGTGGATTACCGTCTTCATCATTCTCAATGATGTTGATCTCCGCCAGCACTACAAGCTGCTCCTTGGCGTATGGCTGTATCAGGTCAGCCAAATCGCTCAAGGTAATCGAACCATCATCATCCGTGTACAGCGTTTCATTGAAAATTTCCTCGCCCTCGATTTTGATTATCACCTGTGCCGATTCCTGATCGGCCGTGAATGTTATCTCAGGCAACGTGCATGAGAAACATTTGTCGGGCAATGTCGTGGTGAGTGTTATCATCAGTTGATGTTTTCTACCTTTTTTCTTTTTTCGCAAAGGTAGTTGACCAACTTTCTTTGCGAAAATACATAAAATCAAACCGTCGGAGACACCTTGCAGCAAAACACGGAAAAAGCGTTCTCACCTCAGATTTTCCGACGTCAGTCCGGTGAGAACGCCCGTGTTTTGATTTTTAACGCACGCAAAAACGCTCTTTTGGAATACCCAAATGTGCGTTTTTGCGTGCGTTTTCCGCTACCAGAAACCGCAACCGCCTATCCGTGTGCGAGATAGGCGGTTGCGGTCCGCATTTTGCGGAACTCCCTGCGAGAGCAGCCCCCACCGCCCTACGGAATTTAGGCAACTGCCTCTTTCAGAGTGGCGGAATATGTATCGCCCTTGTGTGAGATTTCGCTTGTGTGGAAATTGCCTAACGTCAAAATCAGCACCACCAAAAATAAAAAAGTCCTATACTTTTGATATAGGACTTCATAAACAGAATTAAGAGATTAGCTAACGGAAATAACATTGATATACGAAATATCAATCATTTCAGACATTGCAAGATTTTCAACGTGCGCAACGGCTGCCGTCATACTGTCAGCCATAATCTCAAAATCCTGTACTTCGCCATCCTCGCAGCATACTTCAATCTGATAGATATGCTCTGAGAATACCTCGAAACCGCTATTAATACCATTGCCGAAATTCTCATCGGCGGTCGTTGCAAACTGGATCAATGTTGAAGTTGTCATAATTCAATAATTTTAAATGGTTTAACTTTGATTTTTTACAAGCGGACAAAAACGGCAAAGGAAGGCATGCCCATGTCAAGGAAAACGGTGTTACAAATTTGGTAAAATGAATATCGCCTGCGACATGGTATTTTGGCAAATTTTGACATCG
>JAJPZD010000002.1 GCA_021204605.1 Prevotella sp. | reverse complement strand
GGCGGTTATCTGAATTTCATGGGTAATGAGTTCGGGCATCCGGAGTGGATTGACTTTCCGCGTGAGGGCAACGGTTGGAGCTGCAAGTATGCGCGCCGGCAGTGGAATCTCGTTGACAACCATGACCTGTGCTATCATTATCTTGGTGACTTTGACCGTGAGATGTTGAGAACGATAAAGCTCGTGCGCAATTTCCAAGCAACACCAGTTCAGGAGATATGGCACAACGATGGCGACCAGATATTGGCGTATATGCGAGGTGATTTGGTATTCATATTCAACTTCAGTCCGATAAAATCATACACCGACTATGGCTTCCTTGTACCAACAGGAGCATACGAGGTGGTGCTGAATACCGATGCCAAGGAATTTGGCGGCAATGGTTTTGCAGATGACAGTATGATTCACGTAACGAATTATGATCCGCTTTACGTGAAAGACCGTAAGGAGTGGTTGAAAGTTTACATACCGGCACGTTCTGCGGTGGTACTAAAGAAGAGTTGATATGATACGTCAGAAAACAAACAATAGCACATTGGTAACATCTTTATGTGCTATTGTTTTTGTTGTTTACACATTCTTATATATATTTTTTACGCAATCAGACGTGCTTGCGATGATGCAACACGTACTTTCAGGAGGGCTGACTCACTACAACAAGTATGTGGGTTCGATAATACTCACCATTGTACTGTATGCTTTGCAGTGTGGCGTCAGCCTGCTTACACGGTTCTGCGGTAAATTTTATGCCCTGACATTCTTCCCATCATTACTGTTGCTGTCTGTACTCACCACAGTGAATCCGGGTTTTGAGCATGTGCCGTTCACTCCCGTGTGGATTTGGCTTGCTCCCTTATTGGTGATTATATATATCATCATTATCTTTTTTTTTAGGAAAAACAAGATTTCCACTTCCGTGTCCCTTACAAGGGGCACAATGGCAAGTGAGGTGTGGATCAACCTATTGGTGTTGTCGGTAATGTTCATATTAGTTTCCGCTTTCGGAACAAATAATAAGATATTCCGTTACAGAATGCAGGTGGAAGTGCTGTTGAAGAAAAACCAGTATGCAAAAGCCCTTGACGTGGCCGAGACCTATCCACATACAGATGAAAGTCTTACAATGCTTAGGGCGTACGCATTGTCGAGGACAGGACAGATGGGGGAGCATCTCTTTGAATACCCGTTGGCTGGTGGTTCTAACTCTCTATTGCCGAATGGTACTTCTGTGAGAAGTCTGATGGTGGCAGAGGTGGATATAACAAAGCATCTCAGCATCCGCAAGAAAGGTCATGAGGTGGGAGCGATGGAATACCTTAATTATATATACGATAACGGTATTGCCATGAAACCCGTTACCGACTATCTTTTGTGTGGTTATCTTTTGGATAGAGACCTCGATGCCTTTGTAAAACTGCTGAAAAAGAAATACAACCCCGCCTCGCCGACATTGCCAAAGCATTATAAGGAAGCGTTGACATTATATAATCATCTCCGCTCACATCCCCTGATTGTATATCGTGATGAGGTATTGGAAACCGACTTTTCTGATTTTCAGAAGATAGAACACCAGTTTGCGGATCAGACAGAGCGAATGTCATACCTTAAAGATTTTTACGGACGGACTTACTGGTTTTATTTTCATTATCCGAATCTGAGATAAGTTCAACTGCTGTCAAATATTAAGTAAATAGTTAATATTTGTTGTATTAGTTTTATATTAGACACTACAGAAATAGTATTGTCTTTTTTGTATGTAAGGGCAATTTTCATTAAATATGGTATTGCATAGGGTTACAAATAATAAAATACGACATAAATACATGAAACATACTACTAAATATTGTAAGATTCAAAGTCAAAAAGTATGATTTATGGTGCTTTTATCAGGAATGTAGGAAAAATTTTATAAATTTGCCAAAATATCAGACTTTTTGGATTTAAAAAAAGTAATAGAACAAACAATAAATACTAACTAAAAAATAAAAGCTTATGAAAGGATCTGAAAAGCCCCAGTATGAGACTGACGATATTGAGGAGATAATCGAGGTTGATGCCACAAAGCACAGACACGGATTTGTAACCTTTTGGTTATGGCTTGCACTTATTGTCAATATTATAGCGTGCATAATATTTTTAATAGCGATGTTTACTGAAAATGTATATGATTACTACGGCACTAATTCAGACATCACAATTCTGTCATATGGATTTTTGTCTATTTTAGAATTACTGAATGTACTTGCAATAATTCTTCTATTAAGATGGAAGAGTGCAGGTTTTTTCTTGATGATTGTAGGTGCGGTATGCAGCATCTTAATTTCGGTAACATTATTAGGAGGAGGTATAAAAGACATTTTTGGGATAATTGTGAGCATTGTTATTTGGTGGGCGATATTGCACATAAAGAAAAACGGGGTTTCTGCATGGGCTTTGATGGAAAGTGGCTGGGGATACAGACATTATCCGCTTCTCTATTATGGTTTTGGAGCAATGGCGATAATCATTTTAATACTTTCTATCGTGGCGATTGTATGAGTAATAATATAAGACAAATAAAAACACGATGGCCGATTGTCAGCCATCGTGTTTTTATTGCAAATTTTATGTATTAACCGAGATATTTCATGAGGATTTTGGAGTTGCCGCTCTCGCGGAGCTTGGCGATACTCTTTTCCCTTATCTGGCGTACACGCTCACGGGTAAGACCGAGCTGGTCTCCGATTTCCTCAAGACCTTTCTCGTGGCAACCGATACCGAAGCATTCACGGATGATTGTTATCTCACGCTCTTTGAGCACCTTACTGAGAACGGTGTTGAGTTCCAGAGCCATGGACTCATGGTCAACGGCCTTGTCAGTACGGCTGTCCTCGCCGCTTGGCATGACATCAAGCATACAGTTGTCTTCACCATCCTGGAAAGGAGCATCGATACTTACGTGATGCCCGTCGGCAGCCAACGACTGACCGATTTTATCCTCATCCAACTTGGTCATTTCTGAAAGCTCAGACACGGAAGGATGACGCTGGTTTTCCTGTTCGAACTTATTGATCTCGTGATTGATTTTGTTGAGGGATCCGACCTGGTTTAACGGCAGGCGCACGATACGGCTCTGTTCAGCGATAGCCTGGAGGATGCTCTGGCGTATCCACCAAACGGCGTAAGAGATGAACTTGAAGCCACGCGTCTCATCAAATTTCTGTGCCGCCTTGATCAGACCGATATTACCCTCGTCAATTAAGTCAGTCAATGTAAGTCCTTGGTGTTGGTATTGCTTGGCAACGGACACTACGAAGCGCAAGTTTGCCGTAACAAGCTTGTTCTTAGCCCGTTCACCTTCAAGACCGCCCTTTTTAATCTTCTGTGCCAATTCAATCTCCT
>JAJPZD010000236.1 GCA_021204605.1 Prevotella sp. | reverse complement strand
ATCTTTGCATGCAAAAATAAAAAAAATGGTAGCAACGTTGCGTATCAGCATGTTAATAATTGCTATTGCCGTGATTTTACTCTGTGTGAAAATAATCATCCAAAAAAACGGAAAGTTCTCATCTCAACATATTTCAGACAACTCAGCTCTCAAAAAGCGAAACATTCATTGCGTTTTAAAACAAGACAAGGAGGAGCGTACCGCACGAGGCAAAAGATGCTTGAAATAAACATTCTGTCATTTTGAGATGTAGGAATTTTTCTCTATGTGAAAATAAATACAAATAAAATAAATAAAACTTTAAACATGAAAAAATCAATCTGTTCAGTGGCTGTCATCGCACTGATGTCACTATTTGCCACATCTTGTAATAACTCCGCTCCAAAAGTAGATGAGAAAGCAGCTTCCATGAGCCCCGTGGATGCCAACATGAAAATCGCTTATGTTGAGATCGACTCAATAGCAACACAATACAAGTTCTGCAAAGATTATGCCGCTATCCTTGAGAAAAAGGGGCAGAATATACAAAATACGCTGAACGCAAAGGGAAATGCTTTACAGGCTGCCGTAACCAAATTCCAGCAGGACATACAAAACAATCAATATACTCAGCAGCAGGCAGAGAGTGTCCAGGCAAGTCTCCAGAAACAGCAGACCGACCTTCAAGCACTGCAACAACGTCTTAGCAGTGAGTTCCAAACAGAGACAGATAAGTACAACAATGCTCTGCGAGACAGCTTACAGCATTATCTTGCAGTTTACAACAAGGACAAGAAATATTCCCTTATCATCAGCAAGGTAGGCGACAACATTCTCTATGCTGACAAGACCTACGATATAACCAACGAAATTATCACAGGCTTGAATAAGGCATACAAGGGAATGCCTGCTGAAAAGAAAAAATAACATACGCGACCTTGTGCAAAATTCATTTCTTGTAATATGGATTCTGCAGAATTATTCAGATGGATACTTGAGAACCTGAACTATTGGGTGGTAACAGTGTTCATGGCGATAGAAAGCTCGTTCATACCCTTTCCATCGGAAGTTGTCGTCCCTCCCGCCGCTTGGAAAGCGATGGCCGATGATGGCATGAACATTTTTCTCGTTGTGATATTCGCCACTATCGGGGCAAACATCGGGTCTCTGATAAATTATTATTTAGCCCGTTGGCTCGGAAGACCTATCATCTATAAATTCGCTGACAGCCGATTTGGACATATTTGCCTCATTGACAGAAATAAAATAGAGAATGCAGAGAGATATTTCCGTGAGCACGGGGCTGTCTCCACTTTCATCGGCAGACTCATACCCGCAGTCCGACAACTCATTAGTATTCCAGCCGGCTTGGCGGGGATGAAAATCGGAAAATTTATTTTATACACTTCCTTAGGGGCTTTTTTGTGGAATTGTGTCCTTTCGTTGATAGGCTACCTGATTTACCGTTTCACTGACCTGAAAACTACTGAGGCTGTTTACAACCTCGCTTCAAAATACAGTCACGAAATCGGTTATACCATATTGGTGATAGTCGTAGTGGCTATCGGCATAATAGTATTCAAAGAATTAAGAAACAATAGAGCCAAAGACAAAAATTAATTCCCAAAAATCTGAAAATACATTATATACTTAAAAAGGATGCCTCTCTTGGGCATCCTTTTATTGTATAGCAGGAGTGGGAAAATATTATGCCTCTGCCGGTGCTTCTTCTGTGGCCTCTGCTACAGCGGCGGCTTGCTCTGCCGCAATGGCAGCCTTCTTGTCAGCCACTTTCTTTGCTATTTCCTCTTTTACTTTCTTCTCTGCTTCTAAGCTCTTGGCCTTTGTCTCTTTCTTCTTCTTGACATCTTCCTCATGGATCTTGTCCAACTTCCTGACCTTCTCTTGTTTCCAAGCATCGAACCTACTCTGGGCAGTCGCCTCGTCGAATGCGCCTTTCTTCACACCTCCGCGCAAGTGTTTCATCATGTAAACACCTTCACGCTTTAGAATGCTGTGTACAGTATCTGTAGGCTGTGCGCCAGTCTCTACCCAATAGAGGGCACGGTCGAAATTCAAATCTACTGTTGAAGGATTGGTATTAGGATTGTAAGTTCCAATCTTTTCTATGAATTTACCATCTCGTGGTGCTCTTACGTCCGCTATGATAATCCTGTAAAAGGCATATCCCTTGCGGCCTCCTCTTTGTAATCTGATTTTTGTTGCCATTATAAATTTTAATTAGGTTTGAATTTTATGCCATCATCTCGTGATGACGGCTGCAAATTTAGCACTTTTAATTAACTCACAACTAATAAAAGTGAATTTCAATCATATATTTTAGCGTTTTTTAATAAATATATGATATTTCATACTATCATTAAATCGCTCATTATATTGTTGCTGATGTATATCCCTTTTCTCGTCAGTCGCAGGTGATTTTCCTTTATTTCAATCAATCCCGACATCTGGTACTTTTTCGAATACGTCAATATGTGATCTTTGTATTTCTCTCCATACAGGATCTCTACCATATCCAAGTCAATCCCCTCACAAGTACGTAATGCGGTGGTTATCATATCATTTACTTTCGTATCATCATCAAGTTCTTCATACTCCTTCGGTATGTTGCCTCGCCTTATTTCCTCTATATACTCCCCCACATCCGATACGTTCCATTGCCGTGAACTCACATTGTATGAATGGGCTGCTGCACCAATTCCGATGTACGGAACGCTTTTCCAATAACTGCTGTTATGACGTGAGCGGTAGCCTTTTTTGGCAAAATTGCTGATTTCATAATGCTCGTAACCGGATGAGACTAAACGGTCTGCCAACTCATCATACATCGCAAGACTCATTTCTTCACTGATTTCTCTCACTTCTCCTCTCTCCAACATACGCCTAAGCGGTGTGCCATCCTCGTACATCAAACTGTAAGCTGAGATATGCTCCACATCCAATCTTAGGGCTTCCATGATATCATTTTGCCACTCTTCTATTGTCTCATCGGGGAAACCAAACATCAGGTCAATGCTTAAATTCTTCATTCCAACCCCTCGCAAAAGTCTTATGGCACTCCGCACATCTTCCACGCTGTGCCTCCGGCGCAGAAATTCCAAACGTCTCTCTGAAAATGTCTCTACCCCCATGCTTATGCGGTTGATCGGCATGCTCTTGAGAAAACCGACAAATTCAGGCGATATGTCATCTGGGTTGCACTCTATTGTAATCTCAGCACCTTCCTCTATCGGAAATACATTATATATATTATTGAATATATCTTCTATTTGCTGTATTGTAAGCACTGAGGGCGTGCCCCCTCCAATGTAAACAGTAGAAAATTGCCCTCTTATATAGTCTTTTCGCAACGTCATTTCACTGCTTAATGCCTCCACGTACTTATCACGCAAAGATAATAATGTCGTTGAGAAAAAGCCACAGTAAATGCAACGGCTCTTGCAAAACGGAATATGGACGTAAATACCTGCCATTAGTAAATTAATATCACTTTATATGCACAAAATTACTAATATGTTTTAATTTTTATCATCTTTATGGCATTTCTTTTGTCAAATAAACAAAAAAGTAGTAATTTAGCCCCAAATAGTAATTTATAATAACTTAAATCAAAAAATAAAATGAAAATTTACAAAACCGAAGAAATTAAAAACATTGCATTGATTGGCAGTGCGGGTTCCGGCAAGACTACTCTTGCCGAGGCTATGCTTTTTGAAAGTGGTGTTATCAAACGCCGTGGTACTGTAGAAGCTAAAAATACAGTATGTGATTATTTCCCAGTTGAGCAAGAATACGGCTACTCAGTATTTCCAACTGTTTTTAATGTAGAGTGGAACAACAAGAAACTTAATATAATCGATTGCCCAGGATCTGACGACTTTATCGGAGGTGCCATCACCGCACTAAATGTTACCGACCAGGCTCTCATAGTTGTCAACGGACAGTATGGCCCAGAAGTCGGAACGCAAAACTGCTTCCGTTACACCGAGAAACTTAAAAAACCTGTCATCTTCCTCGTCAACGAGTTAGATAGAGATACATGCGACTTTGATACTATTATGACCAGCATGAAAGACATCTATGGCTCTAAATGTGTTGAGATCCAATACCCTGTTACTACTGGTCCTAATTTCAACTCTATCATCGATGTTCTTCTTATGAAGAAATATTCATGGAAAGCCGAAGGTGGCGCTCCTATTATTGAGGACATCCCTGCTGACCAATTGGATAAGGCAACTGAACTGCACAATGCTCTCATCGAGGCTGCCGCCGGCAATGATGATGCCTTGATGGAGAAATTCTTCGAGGAGGAAAATCTTACTGAGGATGAAATTCGAGAGGGTATCCGCAAAGGACTTGTTACACGTTCTATATTCCCTGTATTCTGTGTTTGTGGTGGTAAGAGCATGGGGGTACACCGCCTTATGGAGTTCTTGGGCAACGTTGTTCCTTTCGTCAGTGAAATGCCTAAGGTATGCAATGCTGCCGGTGAGGAAATCGCTCCCGATGTAAATGGGCCTGCTTCTCTGTTCTTTTTCAAAACTTCCGTTGAACCGCACATCGGTGAGGTTTGCTATTTCAAGGTGATGAGCGGTAGCGTGAAAGTCGGTGATGATATGAACAACGCTGATAGGGGCTCCAAGGAGCGTATCACGAGTCTTTTTGTCTGCGCCGGCGCCAACCGACAGGCTGTTGATGTCCTCAACGCCGGTGATATCGGTTGCTCCGTGAAATTCAAGGATGTCAAGACAGGCAATACCCTCAATGGCAAGGATTGCGACAACAAATTCAACTTCATTAAATATCCTAACTCTAAATATTCCCGTGCTATAAAGGCCAACAGTGAGACCGAGACAGAGAAGATGATGGCAGCTCTCGCAAAAATGCGCCAGGAAGACCCGACATGGGTTATCGAGCAGAGCAAGGAATTGAAACAGACTATCGTTCACGGACAAGGCGAGTTCCACCTCCGCACACTCAAATGGCGTCTTGAAAACAACGAGAAAATCCATGTCAACTATATTGAGCCGAAAATTCCTTATCGTGAGACAATCACTAAGATGGCTCGTGCCGACTACCGTCACAAGAAACAGTCGGGTGGCGCTGGTCAGTTTGGTGAGGTTCACCTTATAATTGAGCCTTATACAGAAGGAATGCCTGACCCTGTCACATATAAGATTAATAACCAGGAGTTCAAGATGAACATCAAGAATAAGGAGGAGATTGACCTTGAATGGGGCGGCAAATTGGTATTCATTAATTCTGTCGTCGGTGGTGCTATCGATACTCGTTTCATGCCGGCTATCCTTAAGGGTATCATGGAGCGTATGGAGCAGGGACCTCTTACTGGAAGTTATGCACGTGACGTTCGTGTTGTAGTTTATGATGGTAAAATGCACCCGGTTGACAGTAATGAGCTTTCGTTCATGCTTGCCGCACGCCATGCATTCTCCGATGCCTTCAAGAACGCCAACCCGAAGATTCTTGAACCAATCTACAAACTTGAGGTTCTCGTTCCTGCCGACTACATGGGTGATGTGATGAGCGACCTGCAAGGACGTCGTGCCATCATCATGGGTATGGACAGTGAACCGGGCTATCAGAAACTGAACGCTCAGATTCCTCTCAAGGAGTTGTCAAGCTATTCTATCGCATTGAGCTCCATCACAGGTGGTCGGGCTTCTTTCTCAACCGAGTTCTTGGAATACCGCCTCGTTCCGAATGACATCCAGCAAAACCTCATCAAAGAGCACGAGGCAGAAGCTGAAGAAGATTAATCATCTATTTAATCCAATATCTAAAAAGGTATGCCCACGGCATACCTTTTTATAGCTTTGCTCTTTTATGTACTGCACCCAAAAAGTTGGATGTACTTTCAACATAGCAGTGCAGCCCCAAGAAAAAACATAACTTTTCCTCTCCGGCTATCGTTTCTTACAAAAAAATTCAGTAATATTGCACTCGCCAATTAACTATAATATTATGAGGAAACTATTTACAATTATCGCAGTTCTGATTATGCTGACAGCATGTGCACAGAAAACAGAAAAGACAGTTGTTGACAATGAACAGACAACTATCACATGGATTGAGGACATTCCCGGTCCCACCATGCAGCCAAAAAAGCTGTTCCCCGATGTTCCCGACTCTCTTTGGAATGCCCTTGACTTGCAGGATGGCGTGCCATCGAGCATGAGCTGCTTCCTGCTCCAGACAGAGGGAAAAAACATATTGCTTGATACCGGTCTTGGCGCACCACAAAGTCAGCTCTTTCTGAAATTGAACGAGTTGGGTGTAACGCCCGAAGAACTCGGCCTTATCTATATCACACACCTTCATCCCGACCATATAGGCGGTCTGCTCAAGAATGGCAAGGTAGCGTTCCCGAATGCTGAAATATATGTTAATCGTGTAGAGGCAGAGGCATGGCTTGCAATGGACAGCGAACAAAGCAAATTGGCAAAGACTGTTCTGAAAGCCTACGAGAAACATCTGCATTTGTTTGAGGCTGGCGATACACTCGAAGGCGGAGTGCAGACCATTGCGGCATACGGGCATACTCCCGGACACACCGTATTGCAGAAAGACAGTATCCTTATTATCGCCGACCTTATTCACGGCGTGGCACTGCAACTTGACCATCCTGAATATTGCCCAACCTACGACATGGATCCTGAAGCGGCTACCGAATCTCGTATCCGCATTCTCAAATACGCTCGTGAGAACAACCTCACAATGTATGGCATGCACCTTCCTAATCCGGGATCAATAAAGTAATGATATGTTTTTTGTGAGAAATGCCCCGCAATATTGCTCTAAATTCCCTAAATTATCAGCGTATTTAATTTCGAGTTTTTATCCTCTGCGGGAGACTTATACCAGATGTCAATATCGGGCGGTAACAGCTTTCTAAATTCCTGAGCTAAAGCCATTCCTTGAGAATGGAAACTTTGCCAATCAAAGGATGAAGTGCGTTTCCGTTTATCTTTCGATGTTTGTATTTTGCGATATTCATTTATCCACTCTGCCACACCTTTAAGTGTGTATTTCTTGTTCTCCACTGTTATTTCATCGGTAGTGGTATCTACTGAAATTGGCACTCCAGAGTTTTTCTCAATTCCAAGAGAATCCTTATCAGGAGAAATTATAACTATCTCACTAATAATCTGTTGCCTTTTTTGAGGTTTCTCATAATCAAGTTTTTTATCTATAATATAATTTTCAATGAGAGGTGACTTGAACATATTATAGGCATCGATAAGAATTGGCTCATCATCCTCAACGTCTTTTATATTTATAGGATGAATAAGAGCAAGTTTCAATAACCCCTCATAAAAACTCCTGACAACTTTTATGCGATCACAAAAGCCCACTAAAGTCGGTGCCTCTGCGAACTCGTTGGATTCTATCTCAACACGCATAGGATAAATGTAATCAAATCCATATCCTGTCTCTACTGATTTTATGGATTTTAATATGGTTTCTTTCTTTAATGTAACTATTGTATCTGACATATCGTATGTCAAATCTATTTTTGCCTTTTTATTGTAAATAATAGCCTCAAGTTGATGCCTGATAGCCTCAAAGTAATTATCCCAATGAGAAAGACAAGTATCATAACAACGATTACCTATTCCAATCAAATAGTCCTCACAGTACTCATCTTCCAATGGCTCAAATATAAAATCCTCTATCTGTACATCTTTTGCCATTAGCTCATAATGCGACTGCAATGTAGCTTTTACTTCCAATTGTTGAATGCCTAACTGAAATTTTCTTATATGATCTTCTCTGTAATTGTCACTCATCTTATACAAAGGTTTGTCAGTTTTGCATATCTCAAGGTATTGTGTTACTAAATTCTTAACACTATTCTGATAATCAGATAACTTGAATCCCTTGTATTCCCAAAATTGTGAATGTGTCAAATCTTTCGATGTCCATTGATAGATTATTCCATCAAATTTACAATCAACATATAAATAAACATATTCTGGTTCATCTATTATTTTAAGGCGGATTTGTTCGTCCTTATATACGGAATTAATTAAACAAATAGGATCTTCTATCAAAAAGACATCATCTTCTATTTTGACAAAGATAGCCCATCTGCCATTGAACTCACTACAGCTCAAATCAATCGGAACACATTTCTTCTCAAAAGCCTCAATCTGTTTCTTATAATCCTCATGGGCTTTTACCACATAATCTTGTTTTTCATATTCAATACTCATAGCTTTATCAGATTTTTATATATTAGTTTCTTTTCAATACATCAGCAATAATCCCATTAGACATACAATGATATTAAAGCCATTTATATAAAGGTATCTCCATTAATCTGAGATTATGAATAATAATTATAGCGAGAAATAATATTCTCTTAATCTTTGTGCAATAAGAACTCTCCTTTGCAATAGAAACTCTTGATAATCAGATAATGACATTAGTGATGTTGTTTTGGGAATACAGTTTTCCTCCAAATTTTTTTCCAAATCCGAAATGTTGTTAATACCGCCATATTTACACTCTTCACCATTACACTGATTATTAACAACATAACCAAGATAATCTAAAGGTGCTTTCTTACCGATTTTGATATTGATTTCAGTCTGAACATATGTATAATTTGCCACCTTGTTATATTGCCCCTTTGTAAACCCATTATCCTTTAGATATTGACGAGGAAAAATATGATGAACATCGCCACGTTGTTCGATTAAATCTTTGACTGTTATATCAGTAGATAGGAAACCACGAACATTCATCTTGCATTGGGAAGCGAGAAATACATTAAAGACAGGATTACTGGATGCCGATGTATCAAGCCGCTGGATTAATTCTACATTCCAAAAAGCATCCGAAAGATGTGCGTCTTCAACATCATTTAGGAATTCCTCAAAAGGACGAACATCTATTTGTTTTATGTCATAATCGAATTGTGATTCAGGACTACTACTATAGCGTCCTGTTAAGAATGACATAACAATCCATTTTCGAACATATTTCTCGATTTTTTCAAAAGTATATTTTCGTGATTTAAGTTTGAGATAGAGAATATAACCGAAGTTAAGAACATTATGTGATCTAACAAGTTTTGTATGGCAGAAGCCTGCTGAACGAACAATCATAATAAAACGTTTAAAATTCGTTTCATTTATAAAATCCATCACTCCTGCTTTCAGTTCTCGATATGTGTTTTCTTCAATTCTTTGCTCAAAAACACGTGTCTCAAAGTTCCTACCAGACAATAGACTTACAAGATCACTCATTTTACCCCTACTAAATTTATAAGTAAAAGCTACTCTGAGAATATCGACATACGTTGGGTCATAAATATCGTCATTCTCATTTCGCAACCAACTAACAACTGGGAAATACTCAGAATTGACAAATTCAGAATCGTTCTTCTCTAATTTGCCATAAAACTCTGGTTTAACTGCAAGATGGCTGAAATGGTCAATGCACTTTCTAAGAAGATTACCACCATATGACTCATTAGCTGCAATTTTCGACATTACAAAATCTGCCTGACTCAAAGGTACTCCTTGGTTATTAATACGAATGAAAATTTCAGTTACAGCATCTATATCAAGATTTCCTGCGAGTTGAATTACGCCCACCTCTTTTTTCTTAATATCCTTCAGTCCTTCAAGAATATCCTCAAATTTATCGTCATCCATGTCTAGATTCTTGGAGCAATAAGTATCTCGTATTTCACGCAGTCTTTGTTGTCCATTTAGATATGGTGCTATGTCAGAAATCCACGTATCATCTTTTTCGATGGCAGGATTACTTACCTCAAACCTTTCTTCTTTGGGATTAAATGCTATCTTTATACGCACATCCTCATAATCGGTATTTTTGACTGTATGACCTAATATGGCAGCTGTAAGTGCTGTTACACGTTGCTGACCATCTATAAGAATTTTCTTACCAGTAGAGGTCGAACCATCTTTTAACTTCACGTCAGGGTTCTGCCACGTAACTATGTAACCAATAGGATAACCTTGATAAAGACTATCTATAAGATCTCGTACTTTTGTCGCATCCCACACAAAAGGACGCTGTATTTCTGGTATAGCAATTTCTTTATTATCAACGTAATTTAACAATGCCGCCACCAAGTAATGGTTCACTGAGTATTTCTGTTCTATATCCATATCTTAATTTTACTTTTTAATATTTTTATTGTATCATTACTATTGGCAATTGAGCATATAGAGAATATATTTTCAACTGATAAAATTTTTATAATAATTTATTTGACTACAAATATACGGCTTTTTGATGAAACTCAGCAGTTTAATAGAAAGATTGTAATACGATTATTTGCCTATTATCATTTTTAGTTTCTCAATTATGCGTTCTGCCCTCCTTGAAATTGCTTTTTCACAAAATGAACAAAATATATCCACAGCCTTGAAATAATCATCACGGTTGAGATCTTTCTTCATACTCCATACGAACATGAATATCTCCTTAGGCATTCCTGCCTCATCCACATAATCTTCGAGCATCATATTCCGTATGAACTTATGGAAACCCGCCTCCCCTTGATAATCCACCATCAACTTGCGTTTCGAGTGGAAAATTGCCTGCAATTTTTTGTCCATCTTATCCTGTCCGGTAAATACCTCATACATACCTTGAAGGAACTTATCCATATAACTACGATACCTGTAATCATTCTTTTGCATACCGAAGTTAGGCAAAACCCAGAAATTTCCTATGGAATTTATGAGATGAGCCACCCTTACAGCTCTTTGATGCTGTTCTTTTGTCGGATGAAACTTTTCCATACCTCTAAAGTATTCATCAAACATATTTATGCCTAAAAGATTTTGATATATATTCATCTCATCACACTTATACAGAGAATGTTCGATATTATACACATTCAAGTCGGGCCATACATCTGAAAACACCAAAGCCATAATGGACATCACAACTTTTGATCTTGATACATCATTATCAGCATACTTACCTTGTATAGATGACAAGTCATAATCACGCAACTTTTCAATATCTCCATCTAAAACTTCCTCTATAAAGTCTTTTATCAATCGGACAGCTTGCACATTCGTAGCCTTTTTCTCTTCGTCCTTGGACTCTTCTGCATTCCTACATTCTTCTTGTTCAAATACAGAATCTTTATAATAACTTTCCTTGCGATAGAGACATATTCCATTGACATAATTCTTTCGGAACTCGTCTTTATGGAGTTCTGCACACCCCTCACCTTTACCGATAATGGTATTTGCAAAAATACATCCTTGACAAACACTTCCTTTCACACCTTTCCAAGGGTAGTTGTCAGACACCACTGTCTTAAATTCAATATCTGCATCCTCTGCAAGTCGATGAACTGCTTTACTTAGACCCGCAATATATTTATCCTCAGGTTCAGGGATTGGCTCCAATGGACATAACGTAAGTTCTTCACTCAAACCAACTGGATACTCCATACGCTTACGCCATTCCTCATCAAGCGAGCGTTCATGATACACCATCTTCAATTTCTCGTCAAGGTTTCTCCTTGCCAACTGCACAAGTGATGTTCTTGAACCTAATGCCCCATTTAGAAAATTAAAAGCCATAGTGCCGTTTAGAAAGGCAGCAGCAGACTTGGGTATATGAAGAAGTAAAACCTGTGTGCATTGTGGTGTCTTATACACATCCATCACCTTGAAGAAACTGTTAAAATGGAAAGTTACAAGATTCCACTTGAGGATATTCGGATTATCTTTTACAAGTTGCTCTATTTCATATAGTCTTGCGGCATGTGCGGAGGCTATCAAGAAACGGGTTTTGTGAGCCGGCTTCAATAACTTGGTTGTCGCATCCACGAAAAAGCCAGCCCTAATAGTATCTCCTACACGATAGACTCGTGCGGCATCAATGATAGCATTTGTATCTCTATAGAAAAACTGAAGTCCTGGCAGAACCCAGTTCGCAATACTTTCAAAGAAAGACTTCATATCTATTTCTTTCTTTTGGGGCAAATGATTTCGTTGAGGGTCATAGACACCACCATTCAACGTAAGAATGTATGACTTATTACCTATTTCTGCATATATAGCTTTATTATCATCAAGCCAATTTACACGCTCAAATATCATAGGAAAAATGACATCACCATTGACATGGGCTACCCCTTCAATATATCTTGTTTTTGAATTTGTCTTTGACTTTTTTATAGTATTCCCAAATATAAAGAAACCATTGGTAACCTTATAAACATTGTTAACCCATTCCTGCAACACTACAGAGCCATCAGGACGCATGATATTCTTTCTGACACCCTTCTCCGCTTTATAGTATCCTTCACCCCATTCATCAATAAAGCTATACTCAAACTCACTTATATGTCTCCCTTTTCCATCAATCAATCCCCATTTTCCCTTTTGGTAGGCTCTTGCCACGCCATTATGGAAATCACCGATGCTACAATACTCCATATCCGCGGAAATAAGTACATCACATTTCCTATCTATGATTGTTGTAAAGTAACTATTTTGATTGTAAAAAGAAACATAATAATGTCCTTCCCCCATCGGTTGGATATACTTGTACCGAAAATCAATTATGACATTTCCATAAAAGTCTATAATGCCACACCTGCCATTAATGGCTGCCGTAACTTCCCCTTCATGTATTTCAGAAATGTAATTATAACCCTTGTCTCTTGAACAGAGAACCTTACCATTGTCATCAAGAATGGCGTATGTCATTCTTGTATCAGCGTATTCAACTATAATCTCTCCGTTATCAGGTTTTACATAAATGCCAGCCTTATAACAGTGTTCACCTACATAAACAATCCTGTCATAAATAAAAGGACACAAAGGTTTTCCGTCCAAATCAGCTAATGCCCATTTATTATCACGACTCACGATAATTACATCCTCGTCTTCACGCTCAAAAATCTTCATGTAACGCAATTTGGTGGATATAATCACTTTGTCATCTCGATCTTTGATGCCGACATAACCATGTTCATAATACTGAAATCTGCCATTATATTTCTTCTTTCCGTCGCTCATACCGTTACTTTTTTCATTCTAATTGCCATAAAGCCCTCATCAACATTCATACACGTCTTCACACTCATACGGGAATCCAGTTTACATGCAAGACAATGTTCATAATAAATATGCATGGGAGCAGACCAATGTTCTGTCTCGTCTTTGTCATTGTGAAACCAGAAAATAATCTGCCCATCATCAGAGTTTTCTCCATCTAAATGCCTAATGTCACCAAAGAATATTTCCGTTCGTTTTTCAGCCAATTCTGGGTGAAGAACATGAGAGAACATATATTTCATCCGCTCAATGGCAATGTCATTAAGCCCTTTTTCCAAAATCAGTATTTTCTCTTTTAATCTCCATAAACCTGTCACATGACGATAGATGTGGTTGTCATTTGTGGGTAAAGAAGGAACATTAATATGCTCATAATCAAAATCTTTTGGCTTGAAAAACTCAAAAAACAATGTGAAATTATGTGTCATATCGTGGTATATAGTTTTTGTAACAAAACATGATTTCCATCCACACTTACGACACTGGTACAAGAACAACTCATCAGAGAAAATCTTTGCCCTGAGTTCTGGATTCAAATCTACATTTACCGAATCCCATATTTCTCTTACACCCTTTGTATGGCAGTGAGGACATACTATTGCTTCTTTTCTGACCTTTGAAATATTTTCCATACTATCCTTTCTCTATCTATCACATCATAAGTAAAACAATTATTATTCGTTAATAGTCCAAACACACCAGATAAAATTCTATCAAAATTCAATTTCTTTAAATTCCTAAAACATAGATTTATCAGATTTTATATATTAGTTTAAAGTATTTTCCATTTACTTGCGTTTTTCTTGCCCTCACGCTGTACTATTCCCAACTCTTTGAGTTCTTTAATTCT